>JAPPBT010000055.1 GCA_026702745.1 Gemmatimonadota bacterium | reverse complement strand
GCTGGCGGTGCGAGAGAGGCTGCGTCCGGTTTTGCGATGGCGCATGAGTCGTCGAATGTGCTCCCCATGCGGCCGAGGCCGATCACGGCGGCGCGGTATCTGCTGGCCATGCTGTCCTCCGGGTCATCCGGGAGAAACCGGGTGAGGCTCGTGTACCGGGATTATAAGATGGCCCAGGACACGGGACAAGCAACAATTACGCCACATGGGCCTACCCGCGGTCCGCGCGACCGGACCAGAACCGTCCCCACGATTCCAGGTAGTCGGAACTGCTCCAGGCCTTGTCCAACCCCACCCCCGAAATCACTTCGATGCCGAGTTCCTTGCATACGCTCCACTCGGGGATGTTGGACATGCCGGTCCGGTCTCCGCCCTTGGTGAACACGCGGGGCCGGATCACCCTCAGGGCCTCGCAGACCGTATCGTCGTCTTCTATTTCAAAAGGTATGACGAAATCCACGCCGCGGATACAGGAGACCACCTGGCAACGGGCCCTGAGATCCATGAAGGGCTTACCCTTCTTGCGGCGGAGAAAACCGTCGCCGTTGACGATGACGACCAGGGTATCGCCATGGGCGGACGACTCCAGCAGGCAGGAGACGTGGCCGGGATGGAGCGGATCGTACCCGCCGGAAGTGGCCACGATGGCGCCCAGATCTTCTCTGGACCCCAGGCCGGGAAACTCTTCCAGGTCGACGATGCGGGCTGCATTTCGCTTGTGCTTCGGCATGGTCCGGGATGATGGTTGTGGCAGGGAACCCGGAATCCGGCTCAGAAGTCCAGGGTCTGCGTGACCTGCTGGTTGTCGAAGACCAGGCTCTTCTTCTGGCCGTTGGCATTGACGTGCACGAGATTGACCTGGTCTTCGAACGTCTCGAGGAGCAGCGAATTCGTCATGGTCATCGATTCCAGCACCGGGATGTTCTCGACCTCCACGTAACACCAGATCGCGTCCGGGTCCACTTCTTTCCCGAGAAAGGCGGCGCTGACGCGACGTCCGTTTATCTCGATAACGACGTGGCGAGCGAGATACCGGCCGATGTAGATGTCCGCCTTTTCGGCCTCGCGCTCCGTGCCCAGGTGCAACCGTTCTGTGCCCATCGTTTCCAGGGCCAGTTCAAGGTCGTCCATGAAGATGCGAAAAGACATCTCCAGCGCGCCGGTATCGGCGTTGTGATCGACCTGGCAGACGCTGATGTAGAATGGATGGGCCGCGTGGCGCGTTGCTCCCATGGAACGGGCTGCGCTTTCCGCGTCGACCGTCAGAAGGAGTCCACCGGCCAGCAGCGTACTCGACACGGCCATCCAGGTGTGTAACCACTTCATCGGCTCCTCCCATATGCCGGCGCAGCGTGACACTACGCACCACGCCACTGCGCGACACGAATTTCGGGTCGTCCCCGAGCACCGAAGTTATCCGATTTCGGCAAGGCAGGCAACTCGAATCTTTTGTCGGATCTTGCCCTATGCCTGCCTCGATGTCCGCGGGGGTTATCCATAGCGTCTTCGACCGGGACGTAAACGGTCTGCGACCTCATTAAAGGATAACTTCCTGAATCATGCATAATCGGACAAAATCACGGTATTGTCATAGTAAAGGTATAAAACAGTTCGATTTACGAACCCAAAGCATGTATCTTCAGGTACAAATCGAGTAGCCAGGCAGCACCCCGTAGGAAACGGGTATACCAGGCGACAAACCAGATCGGAATACCCATCCTCCCGCGAGAGTTTGGCGGGACCTTCCCGCAGGAGATATGACATGCGCGTTCTACTGATGCTGACCGTCATGTTCACACTGGCCTGTGGCGATGACGACATGCCAACGGCCCCGACGCCTACCCCGGAACCGGATCCTGCCGCCAAACTGATCGGCACATGGAGATATACGGGGAACGATTTCGATGCCAAACTGGCGGCCAACCTGCGGGAGTACCTTGTCGGGGAGGGCCTGACTGCAAGCCAGGCCGACATGGTGATAGCCGACATGCTTGGTGATACCAATGTTACATTCGCCGTTACCCTCCACTTCAGGGCCGACGGCACCGTGGTTTTCGATAACGAACCGCCAGACCGGTTCCAGGTGTCCGGCAATCGAATCAACGTCACCACATCAGACGGCGAGACGTTCAGCGTGGGTTACACGGTTACGGACACCACGCTGTCACTCCAGTTTCCAATTGCTGCGCTGCTGGCTACCGCGGGTCTTGAAGCAGAGGACGAGGAGGAAGCGGAACTGCTGAGAATCATGTTCAAGGATATAGAGGTCGTGACCATGTATTTCGCCAAGGGGTAGGTAGTTTATTGATTGGAGCAAGCCAACGCGAACCAGACGCGGGCCGTGTTGTCCCATGTGGACTGCGTCGTCCATTCGTTCAGCCTTGCGCCGCCCGGCGTGCGCCCCGTCCTCCGGCACGCGCTTCCCGTCCCCGGCACGCGACCTCCGTCCCCGTCCTCCGGCACGCGCCCCCGTCCTTCGTCCCCCCGGATGATTCTTTACACGCGCCCGTCCAATCCATATATTTCATAATTCATATCGATCTGTATTGACTGAAACGCAACACTTTAAGAAACCAGGAGACCATCCATGGCGAAACGCCTTCTATTCTACGTGTACGCGTTGAGCATCGCGTGCCTTTCCACCTCCGTGATAGCCCAGAAGGGCCCTGAATCGATCAATCGGAGCAAGTTCCGCCAGATCAAGCAGGAAGCCCCGACGCCGAACGTGTACCGGACCGCTTCCGGCGCGCCGGGCCACCAGTACTGGCAGAACGAGGCGGATTACGAGATGGAGATCGAGCTCGACGACGAGACGCAGCGTCTCTACGGCACCGAGGTCATCACCTACCACAACAACTCGCCCGACGAACTGGCCTACCTCTGGGTGCAGCTCGACCAGAACGTGAGGGCACTGGACTCGGACACGCGCAAGATCGCGGGCAGCCGGGTTTCGGGGCAGATGAGTTTCGCCCAGCTGCGCAGGCTGCTGAACGACTTCGACGGCGGCTTCAAGATCGAGTGGGTGCGGGACCGGCGCGACAACCCGCTGCCCCATACCATCAACAATACGATGATGCGCGTGGATATCCCCGAGCCGCTCCGTCCCGGTCGGTCCTTCACGTTCAAGATCAAATGGTGGTACAACATCAACGACCGGATGAAGATCGGCGGCCGTTCCGGTTTCGAGTACTTCGAGGAAGACGACAACTATCTCTACGCCATCGCCCAGTACTTCCCCCGCATGGCGGTGTATAACGAGGTCGAAGGCTGGCAGAACAAGCAGTTCCTCGGCCGGGGCGAGTTCACCCTGCCTTTCGGCGACTACAAGGTCAGCATTACCGTGCCGGCCGACCATATCGTCGCGGCGACCGGCGTGCTCCAGAACCCGAAGGACGTGCTGACCGACGAGCAGCAGGCACGTTTCGAGCGGTCCAGGACGGCGGACGAGCCCGTCATGATCGTGACCGAAGCGGAGGCCATCGAAGCGGAGAAGAGCCGTGCGACCGAGAAGAAGACCTGGGTTTTCCATGGCGATAACGTGCGTGACTTCGCCTTCGCCAGTTCCCGAAAGTTCATCTGGGACGCCATGGGCGTCATGTCCGGCCCCCAGCACGTCATGGCCATGTCCTTCTATCCCAAGGAGGGCAACCCCTTGTGGGAACGGTATTCCACGAAGGTGGTCGCCCATACGATGGACGTCTATTCGAAGTACACCTTCTACTATCCCTATCCCACGTCGATTTCCGTGCACACGAACCGCATCGGCATGGAATACCCGATGATCTGCTTCAACGGCGGCCGGCCGGAACCGGACGGCACCTACAGCGAGCGGACGAAGTACGGCATGATCAGCGTGATCATCCACGAGGTCGGCCACAACTACTTCCCCATGATCGTCAATTCGGACGAGCGGCAGTGGACGTGGATGGACGAGGGGCTGAACACCTTTCTCCAGTACCTGGCCGAACAGGAATGGGATACCGAGTATCCTTCCCGCCGCGGACCCGCCCACCAGATCGTGAATTACATGAAGGGTGACGTGGAGCGCATATCCCCCATCATGACCAATTCGGAGTCTGTGTTCCAGCTCGGGCCCAACGCCTATGGCAAGCCCGCTACCGCGCTGAACATCCTCCGGGAGACCGTCATGGGCCGGGAACTCTTCGACCATGCCTTCCGCAGCTATTCACAGCGCTGGATGTTCAAGCATCCTTCCCCCGAGGATTTCTTCCGCAGCATGGAAGACGCGTCCGCGGTGGACCTGGACTGGTTCTGGCGCGGGTGGTTCTACAGCACGGACCACGTGGATCTCGGGTTGGGCGACGTGAAGTGGTTCCAGATCAATACGCGGGATCCGGAGGTGGAGAAGGAGATCGCCCGGACGGACCGGGAAGAGGAGAACCGCGGGATCAGCTACGCGCGCAACCGGACCGATATCACGGACCCGATGGTCGCGCAGGACTCGACGCTGGTCGATTTCTACAACAGGTACGATCCCTTCGAGGTTTCCATCCTCGACCAGGACGAGTATGAAAGCTATCTGGAAAGCCTGACCCCAGAGGACCTGGCCATCCTGGAAAGCGGCAAGCACTTCTACGAACTGACTTTCGAGAACGTCGGCGGGCTGGTCATGCCGGTGATCCTGGAGTTTGAGCTCGAGGACGGCACGAAGGAAGTGCAGCGGATTCCGGCGGAGATATGGCGGTACCGGGACGACAGCGTGACCAAGGTGTTCGTCATGGACCAACCGGTGGAGAGGATCACCCTCGATCCCTTCCTGGAGACCGCGGATACCGATCTGAGCAACAACGTCTGGCCGCCGCAATCGAAACCGACGCGTTTCCAGTTGTTCAAGCAGCGATTCAGGACGCCGGAAAACCCAATGCAGCGTCAGCAGCGCGCGGAAGAGAGAGAGAAGGAAGAGGCAGGGGAAACGAAGACGGAAACGCAGTAGGACCCACGGTCAACCGGGGCCGGTGCTCACCCGGTCCCGCGTTCCGCTACAGCTTCAGCCAGCAGAGGCCTTCGCCGTCGCGGTAGTAGACGGACACGGCCCGGCCGTAGACCGCGTCTTTTGAGATGAATCCGAAGACCCGGCCGTCCTTGCTGTTCCCCCGGGCGTCTCCGATGGCCAGGAGATACCCGGGGGGAATGACTTCCGGACCGTAGTCCTCCCCCCCGCTGTAACTGAGGTTCAGACGGACCCGGCGTTCGCCGTAGAACTCCTCCCGCATATCCGTGTAGGAACCCATCGTCGTGCCGTTGATGGAAACCTGTCCCCCGCGGATAGACACGGTGTCGCCTCCCACGCCGACGATCCGCTTCACCAGGCGGATGTCTTCCACGGGCGAATCGAAGACCACCACCTCGCCCCGTTCCACTTCCCGTCCCTCGGTGAGCTTCCAGTCCGTGAAAGGAATCCGGAAGCCGTAGGTGTACTTGGCCACGAAGATCCGGTCCCCCGGTAGGAGCGTGTATTCCATGGAACCGGATGGGACGGTATAGTGGTCGGCAAGGGTAGACCGGGCCGCCAGCAGGACCAGCGCGATGAGCCCGAAGGAAACGACTTCCCTGCCGATGGTCCTGATTCTGGGGTGCATGCGTACCTTTTCTGATGACACCGCCCGCGGTCCGGTTACTAAGATTACTAAGGTTGCTATGAACGCGGTCCGGTGAAAACGGTGAGCGATGAACGCGGCGTTCTGGGCTAATCCCGTTCGAAGAAGAAGCTGATCCCGCCATCCTCACCGAAAACTACGTCGAAGAGCATCAGCTCGTCCTGCGTCGGGGGTTCTTCGGAACCGGCCTGGATCAACTGCAGCACATGATCCCTGGTCAGGGTCAGGGTCAGGCGGTCGTTCTCGACCACGTAATTGCCGAGAAAAACGACGGTGTCGTCCTGTTTCAGGACCAGAATGCTGCCGTTGGCCGACCACACGGCCGATTCATCCAGGTGATTGGAGGCGGTGGCGTCGGCGTTCAGCGTCAATGTCCCGAGGGACGAGTTCGCCAGGTCTGCTTCGATTTCCTTGAGAAACTCGGCGACAATGGCATCGGCGGTCGCTTCGTCCAGTCCCCCTATGTTCATCAGGAAATCCCGTAGGTTCTGCGCAAGGGTCTGACCGAGATCCGTACCCACGGCCCGCCACGAGCCGATCAGGTCCAGGTCGATGACCCGAACCTCGCCAGGCGGTCCCTGCGGTCCTACCGGTCCCGTACTTCCGTCCGTGCCAGTTGGGCCTCACGGCCCCTCCGGTCCTCGCGGTCCCTCCTGTCCCGGCGGCCCTTCCGGTCCGGTCGGTCCCACCTTTCCCTCGCAAGCCAGCGCAAACAGCGCCGGCACGAGGGCCATCAGGCCTATGGACAACGTAGTCTTGATACGCATGTATTTGAACATCCCTGGAATTCCTCCCTGATCGATGAATTGGCGCCTTGGTGCCTCCTGCCCGGGTGTATTTAGTCTCTAGAGGACAGGAAGAACTGCAGAATGTACCAGAACAACAGCGCCACGGAGGCGAAGAGTTGAAGCGCCGCGCCAACGTGCCGGTCTTCGGGATAGTGATGCAATACGTTCGATGTGTCGTAAAGGATCGCGCCGCCGGCCAGTACGATCATAGCCACGGTGAAGATCGTCCCCAGGTGGAATCCGAATAGCACGCTGGCCACGATCAGCACGAGCGCGCAGATGAACCCCCACCTCAGCAGTCCGCCGAGGAAGGAGAAGTCCTTGCGGGTATGAAAGGCCACGATCGTCAACCCGAGAAACCCGAGGAGCGTAACCGTGGCGGCGCTGTTGATCACACCCGGCGCCATGGAATCGGCAACGTAGAGCAGCGGCGTGAAGATAATGGCCTCGCCTACGACGAACAGCCCCAGCGCGCCGTACTGACCGCCCTTGGTCTGCGCACTGTGCGCGAAATGGGACGCGATCCAGCTCAGGATGATGAACCCGCCCAGTACGATGAGCCAGGACCCGCCGAGCAGCACGCGGGCGATCGATTCCGCCATGCCGGTCTGGAACAAATAGATCTCGATCAGGGCGAAAGCCAGGATCGCCCCGAGAAGATGGGTGTAGGTACGGGTGATAAACGCCCCGCGCACGTCGACACCCAGTTGCGCGACAGGTATGCCTTGCTGTGCCCTGCTGTAGGCCGCCGTCCTGTTCATTGGTTCACGCTCCTTCTATTGGGTTAATCAACCGGTCTTAAGATCCCGTTACTCTTCACCGAGCAGGTCCTCGAGGTCCTGCAGCACGTTGCCGTCGGATCGCACCAGCGCCAGGATGGCGTTGTGCGGGACGATGATATAGGTTTTCTCCTGGTAATTGATCTCGATGGACTCCTTGCGCAGGTAGAAGGCGAAATCGCCCGTCTGGGCCTGAAGCGGCAGGTAGCGCACCGATTCTGCGGGCCTGGTTACCGGGTCGCCCTCGTTGTAGTCCGGATTGGGCATCAGGTGCCCCGGTCCCACGCGGACGACTTTTCCGGTCCCCACCTTTTCCTTCTCGGTCACCGTGGCGGGCAGGTAAAGTCCCGAATGGGTGAGCTGCTCGCCGTCGTGCTGCTCGACGAGCACCCGGTCTCCTACAATAATTAACTCGCTCATATCCCTTCGCATTTCGTGGAATCTGTGTGACGTCCGAACCCCGGCACCTCTCCTGGTCCCGGTTCAGGGTTCGATGCCGAAGCGCTCCCGCAACAACTGCAGGAACTCCGCCTCGTCGGCCAGGTCCCGTTCCTGGCGTCGGGCGTTTTCCGGTTTATCGCTGCCGGCGATAGCCCGTGACGGGAACCCTTCCGTCTCGATCAGGCACCGGTCGCTCAGCGTGATCCGCCCGGTCTTCGTAGCGATCGAACACAAGCGCTGCTGCGTAAAATGGGACTCCGGCGAGTGCTGGTGATGCTCGCAACCGGGCGTAAAGTCTACCAGATGACGCGGCCGCAGCCGGAAGCGATACTCGGTTTTCCAGTCACCGGCTGTCGTGCGGCTCGAATGCAGGCCCTCGCAGCCGTCGTGCTGCACACGCCAGATGCCATCCGAGCGCGCCTGCGGCCTCGCCTCGTCCAGTAACAGCGGTTCGCGAAAACCGTCACCGAAGCCCACATCCACCAGCCAGCGCTCCTTCAGGGTGACCTGCAACGTCATATGGTCCCAGGGCAGGCTGTCCTCCCAGGGTTTCGCGCCCACGCGCGCCTCCAGCAGGTCGACCGTGAAGCCGAGTTCGCGCAGCACCAGGGCAAACAGGCCGTTCTGCTCGTAGCAGAATCCGCCGCGGCTCCGCGTCACGAGCTTCTCGAAGAGCCGCGCTTCCTCCAGCACAATCGGGCGGCCCCAATGGATGTCCAGGTTCTCGAAGGGCACGGCCAGCATGTGCGCATGGTGCAGCCGGCGCAGTGTCGCTGCCGTTGGCGGCAGCGGGCCGCTGACTCCGATGCGCGCGCAATAGGCTGCGATATCAACGTCCATCTGGCTTCCCTGTGCATTCCGAGGCGCAAATGGATTTTGACGCAGCAGTGTACCGTGTGCTTCGCGCCCTCACGCCTTCAACCCGTGTTAATATACGGCATTTCACGTAGTGCCAGCAACCGAAATCCGGTCGTTGGAACAGGGACCGTACCACCTGAAACGATTGGACTACAGGACCGCTCCCGCGTCCCTTAGCACCTGAATCCGTTCCTCCGTATATCCCAGCACTTCGGCAAGCACATATCGACTGTCGGCATCGAATGCCGGAGGCGAATCCAGTGTGGGCGGGGGCGTTACGACATCGCTTTCGAAAGCGACCGTGCGCAGGCCGTGGATCGGGACGCCGTCGCTTCGCTTCCCTTGAAGCAGCAGCGGTTCCACGGACGCGTGGGCAAGAACATCGTCCAGACGCCGGACCGCGCCGGCCGGTACCTGTCGCGCCTGTAACTCCGTCAGCAAGGCGTCCCTCTCCTGCCCGCCGATTCGTTGCGTCAGCAGCGCGTTCAGCGCGTCGCGGTGGACCACGCGTTGCTGGTTGGTGGCGAACCGCCCGTCCGCGGCGGCTTCGGGAATATCCAGGACCTCGCATAGGGCCTGGAACTGGCTATCGGTGCCGACGGCCAGCACGACGGGTTCCCCGTTCAAGGTCCTGAACACCGTTCCATACGGCGCGATGTTCGGGTGATCGGAACCTGCGCGGCCCGGCACGGTACCGGCCACCAGGTAGTTCGCGGCCTGGTTGGCGAGAGACGCGACACCGGACTGGAACAGCGAAACCGTGTTGTACGAGCCCCGTCCCGACTGCATCCGTTCGATGAGGGCGATCAGCAGGGCTTCTTTCAATTGATGGGCCAGCAGCAGGTCGATCAGGGCCACCGGCATCTTGACCGGGCCGCTCGTTTCGGTACCGTTCATGCCCATGAAACCGGTCTCCGCCTGCAGGACGGCATCGAACCCCGGCCGTTCGTCTGTCTCGCCAAAGGCAGTGATATCCGCGTAGATGAGCCGGTCGTTTACATCGCGGAGGACCGGGTAGTCGAGCCCGAACTTGCGGGCGTCGCCCG
This sequence comes from Gemmatimonadota bacterium, assembly GCA_026702745.1. Taxonomy (NCBI): domain Bacteria; kingdom Pseudomonadati; phylum Gemmatimonadota; species Gemmatimonadota bacterium. Next base: position 42,281 of record JAPPBT010000055.1, on the reverse strand, counting down.
GTTTGAAGCTCTGCAGGAAGACGTCGGCGCGCCGTACCAGGTCCACGATCACCTCGTATCCCGCAGGGATCGCGAAATCGACGCCGATGGATCGCTTGCCCCAGTTAACCGAAGAGAAATAGGCGGACACATCGGAGTTCCTGTCTTCGGCGGGCAGTTTCCACTGACGGGTCGTGTCGCCGCCGGTCTTGATGTTCTCCACCTTGATCACCGTGGCGCCGAGTTCGGCAAAGAACATGCCCACGGCGGGGCCGGCGAGCACGTTCGCGGCCTCGATGACGATCAGGTCTTTGAAGAGGGTATCGGTGGAAGACAAGGCAGGACTCGCCAGTCAGCAGGATCGCAGTCAGCCGGATCGCCGGTCAGCCGGATCGCCGGTCAGCCGGTCAGGATTTCGAAGAGGCCCATGCACAGGGACCTACTGCGGCCGTCTTCGTCCATGTTGGAACGCCAGGTGGAGATGGAGAGCGCGGCGATGTCGCAATGATCCGCGAGGTGGCGGAACACGCGCTCCAGGTCGGTTGACGGCGGTCCGCCTGGCGCCGGGTAGCCCATGGCGGGCGCCTCCGACGGATCCAGGATGTCCGTATCGAAATGGACGTAGACCGGCCTGCCGGACAGGTCGCACTTCAGGAGTTCGAGCACGTCCGGGAAATGCCGCAACCGGGATGCTTCGACCAGTTTCCGCTCACCGGGGTCCAGGTCGCGGCCGTCCGACATGATGACGTCCCCGTCGGGAATCGGATCCATGTGCAGGTTCTCGACCATCGTCTGCTCGCCCAGTCCGACCATCATGGCCAGCGGCATGCCGCCCAGGAACCCGCTCGGCGTCGTCTCCCAGGTGTTGAAGTCGCCGTGGGCGTCGAGCCACAGGAAAAGGGGTTGAATCCCGGCGCGCTGCAGCCCGGCCATGATCGGTATGGTCGCGCAACAGTCGCCCGCGACGCTGACCGGCCGCCTGCCGGCCTCCGCGGCTTCGGAGACCCGGTCGGCGAGGGCACGGTGTACGCAAAGGGTGCGGGCCATCTCGCTGTCGCCCTGCAGCGCCGTTTCGTTTACGGTCCAGTCGTCCCGCGCCAGGTCGAGGAGCGCCGGGTCGTGCCGGTCCAGGAAGTACGGCGTGAGTATGTATTGATTACGCATGGTTACACCGGGTTGGTCGTGGTCTCTTGTGGTCCTCAGGTGAAGTCCAGCCAGCGGTCCTGCTCTTCCGGCATCCAGCAGGTCTCGGTTACGGTATCCAGGTCGAAGAACTGGTAGGGATCCACTTTCCTGTATTCGGCGTAGGGTCCCGACCAGTCCTTGCGCCTCTCCTTGTACGCGAGAAATCCTGCGTGGGACACGTATTCGAACACCATCACGTAGCGCCCCGTGGCCACGCCGGATTTGTGTTCCACTTCGCGAAAGTAGCGGGCGGACCGCCATTCCGGGAACAGGTCGTCTTTGTGGGCTTCCACGAAAGCGAACCAGGTCCGGATCATTTCGTCGTGATCGACTTTCCGGTCGGGCTTGGGTACCCAGGTTTCCACTTCGAAGAAAGACATGGCCCGTCCGTTCCGGCAAGTCAGCCGCGGCGGCGCCCGGCGTGTGGACCGCGGCGGCGCTCGGCCTGTGATATGGAACAGGGGCAGCAGGATTCGAACCCGCGACCTACGGTTTTGGAGACCGCCGCTCTACCAGCTGAGCTATACCCCTTGAAAAGCCGCCTCGAACTGCACGGCACAAGATACATCGACGCGGCCGGATTGGCAACCAAATTTCCGCCGACGGGCCCGTCGTTCAACGCCCGATATCCCTTGCCCAAAAAGGCATTGCGATCTATGATGCCCTATCATGAACGCCTTTCAAAAAACGGCCCTCGCCACCCTGGCGGCGACGTTACTGCTGATCACTATCGGCAGCCTGGTTCGGATAACGGGCGCGGGCCTGGGTTGTCCCGACTGGCCCCGGTGCTGGGGTTCCTGGCTGCCGCCGGCAAGCGTGGAAGCGCTGGACATGGCCTATGTCCGGGAAAGGGGCTACGATCCCGCGGACTTCAACCCGGTCAAGATGTGGACCGAATACGCCAACCGGCTCGTGGGCGTCGTCATTGGCATACTCATCTTCGTGACCTTCCTGCGTTCTCTTCGATATCGAAAGACGCAGCCGGTGATCTTTTACTGTGCTGGCCTGTGTTTCGTGCTGGTCGGCTTCCAGGGCTGGCTGGGCGGGCAGGTGGTCCGGTCCGGCCTGCAGCCCGGGATCATTACGCTCCACATGGCCCTGGCGGTCATCCTGCTGTGCCTGCTGCTCTTCGTGACTTTCCAGTCTATGGAACAGCGCATGCGCGTTGAACTCTCCGGGCAGGGACGGTCCGTACTGTTGCGGCTGGGACTCGTGCTCCTGGCCGTAACGGCGATCCAGGTGCTCATCGGCACGCAGGTTCGGGAGGGCATCGATCCCCTCATCAAGGACGACGGCGGCCTTCCCCGGGGCGAATGGCTGGCCCAGGTGGGCCTCGTCGACCACGTACACCGGTTTTCTTCCTGGATGGTCCTGATTGCCGGCGTGCTCCTCTACCGGGCGGTCCGGCGACACGGCATGATCGGGCGGCTACCTGCCGCCGCCCGGTTCATCCTGGCCGCCATCCTGCTGCAGATCGCGCTGGGGGTCGTCCTGGCTTACGGCGGCCTGCCGCCGGGGGCGCAGGTCCTTCACCTCACGCTGGCCACACTGCTGGTCTGCGGAGAATGCATGTTTCTGCTCATGGTCAGGGCGTCACGCCGGTAATCAAGGTTTTTTCTTTTCACATTTCTGCCGTCCGGTTATGTTTGCTCAAGTTTATTCGTTGAATCTTCTGGCAGGCCCCGGCCGACACCGGCAGGCCCCGGCCGCTGCAACAGGCCCGGCAGACCCCGGCAGGCCCCGGCCGCTGCAACAGGCCCGGCAGGCCCCGGAAGGCCCCGGCCAACCCGTCCCGGGAAGGAACGATGGACCCACTGACCGCGCAGTTGAAGAGGATCAGGGCACGTTTCGAAGACGGCGTGCTGACCAGGGAGGACATCGACGAAGCAATCGCCCTGGTGGAAAACGCCGATGCGAAGCACGGTCCGGGAAACGGGCGCCAGAGCCTGCTCTACCTGCAGGCGCCCACGACCAACCCCCATTCGGCGGTGGTCGGCATCAGTATCTACGAAGACGGGGCAGACTCCGACGGGCTCGACGACAACGGCGAGTTCCGGTACCGGTCGATCAAGGAGGCCCTGGACGACGGCTGGCGCATCATCAAGTTTCCCGAAGCGTCCCTCGCCATGCGTGAACAGGAAACCTACGGGCTCGGATACGAGTTCGTGCTGGAGCGATGGAGATAGACGATGGAGACCACGATGACCGTGACGCCCTACGGTACGGAGATGGACTGCGCGCCAACGCTGACAGACCGCGAGGTCGTCGATTTCTGCCGGAACGGCTACCTTATGCTCCCCGGTGTCGTGCCGGACGACGTCAACAGGCAGGTCATCGACTACCTGGACCGCGTCGACAGTACCTATGAACCCACGCCCATCATGAAGGAATCCTTCTTCGTGGACGGCGTGCTCATGAACCCGCAGGCGGCGGGCGCCGTCCGGTCCCTCCTGGGAAGCGGCTTCACCCTGCCGCTCATCATAAGCAACCACCGGGGACCCCTGCCCTTCGACCAGCCCCAGAACTGGCACCGGGACGGCGGCACGATCTACACGGATCAGCTCGAATACCTCCAGGTCTTCTATTATCCGGAGGATTGCACCGAGGACATGGGACCGACCGTGGTGCTGCCCGGTTCGCACTTCATGCGGAACAAGGCGCCCATGATGGCTCATCTTGGCTCCATACGGGGGACCGTATCATCGGCCGGTCCGGCCGGCACGATCTTTCTCACCGTTTACGGGATCTGGCACCGCAGGTCCCGGGCCACATCGGGTCCAAAGGGAAAGAGCAAGTACCGCAATCTGCTCAAGTACAACTACTGGCGGACCGCTCCGCCGCGGAGAGACTGGGTCACGGAGGAGGACATCGACTTCAACACAATCAAATTCGATCCACCGGCGGGCGTGTTCGAGCAGTTTCAGGGCGCCATCGCGGCCGCGCGGATGTTCACCTGGCTTTGCGGCGCGGAGGACGAATACCGGAAAAGAGGCGGACAGTGCTGGCCCATCGCCACTACTGTTCGGGAAGGCGTGAACCAGGAGGGGGCGCCCAGGTCGCTGGCGAACCGTTGACATACACCTGAATTCAACCCATAAAAACCAATGGTGCGGTATCCGGCAGGATGAAACCCGCACGGAAAGAAGCAGGCCATGAAAATCACCGATGTCGCAATTACCCATATCAATCCGAAACTCACGGAACGGAACGTCGACAAGCAGGTCCAGTTCAGGACCATCGATACCCAGACAATCTTCAAGGTCACCGCGGACAACGGGGTGACCGGATACGGGGACAGCCGGGGACACGTCACGATGGACATCGCGGAGGTGGAGAGGTTGACGGGCAGCAGTCCCTTCGACCACATCAACGCGGGCTATCCCGTGGGTCTCATGGGCGCGCTTTACGATCTCATGGGCAGGCATCTCGAGATCCCGGCCTACAAGCTCATGGGACAGAAGGTGCGGGACCGGGTGCCCGTCGCGGCCTGGACCCGCGTGGCCTCCCCCGAAGAGCTGGCCGCCGAGGTGGTGCGCGCCGCGGACGAAGGGTACATGACCTTCAAGATGCATACGGGCGAATACTACGATGTATATGAACAGAACAGCGCCGTTGAGGAAGTCGCCCCGTCCGGGTTCAAGATGCACTACGACTTCAACCACAACCGGTCGTTTGCCGACGTGGCGCGCATCGTGGAACACCTCGAGAAGTCGCCCGTCGTCGGCGTGATCGAGGATCCGCTGGTCTGGCGCGACGTGGACGGCTGGCGGCGCCTGCGCGAACAGACGTCGCTCCCCCTGCTTATGCACGTGCCGCAACTCGGCGGCGGTCCGGAGATCGGGCTCGGGTGCGCCGACGCCTACATGGTCGGCGAGCACGGCATCGGCATGAGCCTGAAGCGGGGGTTCGCCTGCGCGGAGGCGAACGTCTCCACCGTGATCCAGTTGACCGGGGGCACGCTCAGCAAAGCGATGGCGCTCCACCTCGGCGCGGTGATACCCAACGTAATGCATACGGTCAACCTGGACGACCAGTACGGAGAGGACGTGACCGGCGGCCGGATCGAGGTGGCTGACGGCAGCTCGCCGGTGCCGGAAGGACCCGGCCTCGGCGTCGAAGTCGACGAAAACGAACTGGTACGCATCGCGGGAAACCCCGTAACCGAGCTCCCCCGGTACATCGGAAAGACCCGTCTGCCCAGCGGCAATATCTACTATACCATCGGGTATCCCTCGGTCCACCGGCTGACCGGTTTCACCGAAGGCAACATCCGGGGAATCCGGCTGGACATCTGGGAAGAAGACGGCAGTTCATCCTGGCAGGAAACCTACGACTGGATCGAACGCCGTGGACCCTTCATGCGCAAGGAGTCGGAATGAACGAAACACCCCGCATACTCGTCACCGGATCGGCGGGAGCCATCGGGACGATCATCGTGAACGGACTTAAAGACAAATACCCCCTCCGCGGTTTCGACCGGGTGTCTACACCGGGAATGGATGACGAGGTCGTCGGCGATATTACCGACATGGACGCGGTGCTCCAGGCCACCGAAGGCATGGACGCCATAATCCATCTGGCCGGCAATCCCTCCGGCGGCGCGTCGTGGGAGGAAATCCTCCACGCCAACTTCATCGGGACCTATACGCTGTTCGAAGCGGCCAACCGCAACGGCGTGCGGCGGGTGGCCTTCGCCAGCAGGGCCGGCTTGCTGGCGCCCTATCCGCAGGATGTGTACCGCAGGATCGACATGCCGCCGCGTCCGGAGAGCTACTATTCCATCAGCAAGGTCTTCGGGGAAAGCCTGGGGTACATGTACGCGGTGCGGTTCGACATGGAGGTCGTGTGCGTGCGCATCGGGAACTTTCAGAAACAGCGGGACCTGCCCGGCCATCCCCACCACCTCAGTCACGGTGACGCGGTGCGGGTGTTCGAACGGGCGGTCATCCACCCCGGCATCCGGTTCGAGATCGTTTTCGGTGTGTCCGACAGCACGTGGGACATGTACGACCTGGATCACGGCCGCCAGGCGATCGACTACCACCCCCAGGACAAATCCGTCATCGATCCGGAAGCCTGATCCTTCCGACGCGTCTGTCCGCGGCCGAACGCGTCTGTCCGCGGCCGAACGCGCCTGGCCGTGTCCGTCTAAAGCGCCGTCCAGCCGCCGTCGACCATGAGCGCGACCCCGGTGACGTACCTGGACGCGTCGGAGGCCAGGTAGACCACGGCGCCCTTTAGATCCTCGTTGTCCAGCATGCGTCCGAGCGGCACGCGGTGTTCATACCGTTGCACGAACGGTCCGGGCTGATCATTGAAATACCCGCCAGGGCAGATGCAGTTGGCCCGTACACCCTGTTTTCCGTAGTAGTTCGCGATGTACCGGGTGAAATTGATCATGCCGCCCTTGACGAAGGTGTAGTCCGGCGGTTGTTTCATTCCGGTTTCTTCGTAGAGGCCGGGGTCGTTGGCCACGACGCCGTAGATGCTCGAGATATTGATGATGCTGCCGCTGCCCTGGTCGGCCATGACGGGGACGAAGGCCTTGCAAAGGGCGAAGAGTCCCACCATGTTCCCCTGGGCGCTGGCAGCCCAGTAGTCCGGAGTCTGCTCGTCGAAACCGCCGCCTCGGCCGACCACGGCGCTGTTGACCAGGACGTCCACGCGGCCGTAACGGTCCATTACGCGTCGTTTCAGGGCGTCGATCGATTCGGTATTCGTGATGTCGAGCGCTTCGGGGTGGGTGTCGAATCCCCGTTCGTTCAGTCCTGCGACGAACTGCCGGTTGTTCTCCAGGTCCCGTGAAGCGACGACCACCGTGGCGCCGGCCTCGGCCAGGGCCTCGGAGATGCTGCTTCCGAACTGCGGTCCGGCGCCACCCGTGACTACGGCGATGCGCCCGGCGAGGGAAAAGCTGTCCAGCACACCCATGTCTAGGCTCCTGTCGTTCAACTGTGTATACAAAGTATCGACAAATACGGAAAAGTATCGACAAAGTATATACCGTTCGATCATGCGGGACAAAGCCTTTGTACCCGCCGGATTTGACTGGGAAGCCGTAGCGCCTTGCAGGTCCTTGAGTAGAGACCTGAAGCCATCTCGACGGAGGAGCAGACCATGATCTGGGGGTCCGGAGACTATTGTTACGAGAAGGTGCTTGGTTGGGGATCCGAACGCACGCTGGGCATCGCCACGGCCGTGGCCGTGGATTCGCGGGACCGGGTCTACGTCGTCGACCGGGAGCCGAATCCCGCCGTGGTGGTTTACGACCGGGACGGCCGCCTGCTGGACGAATGGGGTCACGACATACTGGCCCTGCCCCACGAGATATGGATCGACGGGGAGGACAGGATCTACATTCCGGACTGCAGAGACCATACCGTCCGGGTGTTCGAGACCGACGGCACGCTGCTGCAGACGCTGGGTGAGCCGAACCGGCCCGGAGAGCCGGGCAAGCCCTTCAACATGCCGACCCGCGCCGTCAAGAGCGTCTCCGGGGACCTGTACGTCTCCGACGGTTACGGACAGTGTTACGTGCACCGGATGACGCCTTCGGGAGAACGGGTCCACACCTGGGGCGGCAGGGGCGCCGGGCCCGGTCGGTTCACCCTGCCACACAACATCTTCCCCGTGTCCGACGGCCGCCTGCTCGTGGCCGACCGGGAGACCAACAACCGGATCCAGGTCTTCGATGCCGAGGGAGGCTTCCTCGCGGAATGGCACGGGCGTCCCGCGCCCTGCGGCCTTTTCGTCGATGACGAGGACACGGTCTTCCTGGGCGAGGGCGGCGGGGTCACCATCTTGAACATGGACGGCAGGCTCCTCGCCCAGTGGGTCGTCAGGGGCGGACCGGTCGACCGGGCCCACGGCGCCCACAGCGTCTGGGTCGACCGCCACGGGGATATCTACGTGGGCGAGGTGGGGGTGGAGAACCTCGTGCACAAGTACGTCCGCGTGTGACGGACCGTATTCCCCTGAGTGCATCTCCGCATACTGCTATGAATCTTCTCCCTTCCGGCCATCATTTTCCCCGATGGATCTGGGCCGTCTACGCGGCCCTCTTCGCCCTTTCCATACCGTGGTACCTCCCGGAGATCGAACCGGTACCCGTCTGGCTCGGCGTGCCGTACTGGGTCGTGATCTGTCTGGCCGCCTGCCTGGCCATCGCGTGCTTTACCGCGTTCGTGATACACCGGTACTGGCAGGAGGAAGGATAACCCATGGCAGATCAGCCTTACGGCCCCGGCGCCTTCGCCTTCCTCGCCGCCTACCTCGTCTTCATGATCGTCCTGGGATACGTAGCCCGGGCCCGCCGCCGGGACGATTCCATGTCCTCCTTCTACCTGGCGGGCAAGAACCTGGGCGCCCTGGTCCTTTTCTTCACGCTCTACGCGACCCAGTACAGCGGCAACACGCTCATCGGTTATCCCGGCGAGGCCTACCGGCTGGGATACGCCTGGGTCATGAGCGTCGGGTTCATGATGGCGATCGTAGTGGCCTACCTGCTCTTCGCGCCGCCACTCTACCGCGCGTCGCGGCAGGGCCACTTCGTGACGCCGGGCGACTGGATCACCCATCGATTCGGTGCGGACGGACGATCCGGACTGACCCTCTTCGCCGGCGTGCTGTTCGTGGTCGCCATCGCCAACTACCTGCTCGCGCAGCTCCTGGCGGTGGGGCATATCGTATCCGGTCTCTCCGGTGGCGCCATTCCGTTCTGGGCGGGCGTCGTGATCCTCGCGGTCATTATCCTGTTCTACGAGACCCTAGGCGGCATGCAGGCCGTGGCGTGGACCGACTGCATCCAGGGCATGCTCCTCTTCGTAGGGCTGCTGGGCATGCTGGCCGCCGTGGTCGCGGGGAGCGACCGACTTGGCGAAGCGACGGCGTGGATCATCGCCCATCAGCCTTCGAAAGCCGCGCTTCCCGGGGGAGAGACGATCCGTACCTGGATCAGTACCATACTGCTGGTGGGCTTCGCCGCCGCCGTCTATCCCCAGGCCATTCAGCGCATCTTCGCCGCCCGGAGCACCCGCAGCCTGAAGCGGTCGTTCACCTTCATGGCCTTCATGCCCCTGGTCACCATCTCGGCGGTCGTGCTCGTCGGGATCCTCGCCATCCCGCAGCTGTCGGGCCTCGAGGGCGTCGAAACCGACCAGGTCATGCCCCGCCTGCTCCGGGTCTGGGCCGCCGAATCGCTCTGGCTCTACGTCATGACCGTGCTCGTCCTCACCGGCATCGTCGCGGCCATCATGTCGACGGCCGACTCCGTCCTGCTCAGTCTCTCTTCCCTGCTCGTCAAGGACGTACTGGGCCGATTCCGGATGGGGTCGCTTCCGGAAGCGCGCCTTACCGCGTGGGGGAAGCGCCTGTCCTGGATCATCATGGCTATCCTGGTCCTCATCGCGCTGACGCCGGATCTCACCCTGTGGGGACTCATTGAGCTTAAGATGGAGGTGCTGATCCAGACCGCCCCCCTGTTTGTGCTGGGGGTGCTGTGGCGGCGATTCAGCGCGTCGGGCGCGGCCGCGGGCATGGCCGCGGGCACGGCGCTCGCGGCCGGTTTGACCCTCGCGGGCATGGGCAAGGTCTGGGGCTGGCACGCCGGCGTGCTCGGTCTGGCGCTGAACGTGATCGTGGGGGTGGCGGTGAGTTGGGCCGGGCGGTTTCCCGCCCCTTGCGCCGGGTATCGCCATTCGTTCAATTCACCGAAATAACTTGACTTTTGTAACTAAATAACATATATTAATCGCTACGTTAGGAACCTAGTCGGAAGTCAATCTTCGAAAGGAGTAAAATCATGAGAAGTGGCGATGAAATGTTAAAGCAGATCGTTGAGAAGTCCTCCCTGGACGCAGATTTCAGGCAAAAGCTGATCGCGGACCCGAAGTCGACCATCTGTGAGGAACTGGACATTACGATGCCGGAATCCATGTCGATCCAGGTCCACGAAAGCAATATGCAGACGGTACATATCGCACTGCCCCCGGATGCGAATATCACCGAGGAGCAACTCGAAGCCGTCTCGGCCGGACTCTGCTGCTGCTGGTAAATCGAAATCAACAGTCTGCAAATCGTCAATCATGCGGATGCCTGGCAGTCGCGTGATCAAGTAGATCAAAAAAAGTCCTCCCCGATCGCACTGGTCGAGGAGGACTTTTGCTTTGATTTACAGACGTGGTACTCGATTCGCGTGCGCGGCGTTCGGTTCGCGAGTATGGCGCTCAGTTCGCGTGCGCGCCGGAGAGCACCATGTACAGATAGGCCTTGGCCTGCTCCAGCCTGTCTCCTGTGATGACCAGCTTGATGTGATGAATGCCCCGCAACATGAGAAAAGGCCCGGTCTTGCCAAACAGTGTCGTGGGTTTGGAAGTCCAGTCCGCAAGGGCCGCAAGCTTCTCCTGAACGACATAGTCCTCATAGCCCAACGCATCCAGTATGGGATCCCAGTCGGTCATGCCGTCGATCCAGTAACGGGAATCCTGCGTGTATCTTTGCTTGACGATGGGCGTCAGCCCGAGTGTGGGCCCCAGCCCGTCTGCCCGTACGTCTACGTTTAAGCCAGCGCTCACGATGTCCGCCCTCTCCCTCAAGCGCGTGAGCACGGATTCGACCGCGGAAACCTGCCCCGGCCATCCGGTGTTTTTGAGATAAGTGGCGATTCCGTCCTCCGCGCTGAATCCCATGATCGCCAGGCGGACCGTACGCTTCCGGGACGGGAATACACCGAAGGAATCCAGACGCGTGTTTTCCGGCTGCGCCAGGTAAACCCGTTCCGCGTTTTCCCGCTCAGCGGCTATCTTCTCCCAGCCGACGCAGGAGACTAGGGCGTCTACCACGATGCCGACGTCATGCTGCAGCCCGGCGCCGCCGAACAGCGTGCGTTCGTTGGGCCGCAGAAACAGGCCCGGCAGCGACTTTCTTTCACTGGGATCCGAGCCTACATCATACTCCAGCATCAACTTACGCCCCACGATCTCTCTCAGCGACGAGTGCCGGGCTTCTATTTCCCCGAACAGCCGCATTACCGCTCCAGCCGTCTCATCCGTCCCGTCGGTCCGCGCCTGCGCTTCAAAAAAGTCGCCCGAACGGTTCCCGCTAGCCAGCGAGACGCCAAAGTCCGCCACGGGTCGGCTATCGTGCAGCGGAAGTTCAAAGCCGAAGGGTTGCGCGCCCATCGCAATGGGCAGTTGCCCCGCGCGTTTCAGTATGAGGTCCCATTCCCGCGCTCCGATCAGATCCGGAGAAATCCCATTTCGCAACTGCGCCAGCAATTCGGCCATCGTTTCGCCCTCGTTGGCGAGTCGATCCTGGGTGTGCAGGACGGCATCGTCGATATTCACCTTTACTCCTTACGCGATGACCGGTGAGGGATTCAATTCGGCTTCGGTCAGGGGTTGATTGCGAAAGCCCTTGTCGACCGGTACGTCGTACAGGCGCCCGGGGGCGAATCTTGCCCAGAAATGGCGCATGCCCGGTACGATGACCCGCGCCACCGGCATGCCGATGTCCGGCCGGGTCTGGTCCAGCACGAGGAACTCCATGCCCTGGGCCTCGACCTGCGCTCGGCAGTATTCCACGTCCTCTCGCGTGTCCGTTCTTTCGATCTCCGGAAACTGCCCGGCCTGCCTGAGCGGCGCGTCCGTCGACGGTACCAGCCAGGCGCAATCGGCGATACGAGCCGTCTTCCACCAGTTGAGTGCCATGGGATCGTCGATCATGGACCGGTTGGGCCGATCGGACCGGCCAGACTGCCCGGGCTGCCCGGCCAGCCGAGTTCGACTCGAAGGACCGCCTCCTTCGCGTACGTCGGACCGGGGCAGCCACGTCAGGCACTGGTTCAACTCGCACAGGGCGCGCAGGGCCGCGAGTCGCGGGTCGGAATGAGCGCCCGCGCCGTATATGATATCCTCGGTTTCCGCGTCCGGCCTGCGGGAAAGCGCGACGAAGGACGGAACACCCGTATCGGACGTCACGTCGAGCATCCACACCTCCCGCTCCCATCGTCCGTAATAGTCCGTAGCCGATGCGAGGAATTCATCGTCAAAGCTGGCGAGATCCACGCCGGGGACGCTCAGCCGGTTATACCACCAGATGGCGAACGCATCGCGCTCGACCAGTTCATAGAAACCCTGCAGGATGGCCTCCTCCAGGGTGTTCCCCGCGGCGCAGCCGTTGGAATCGGCAATCAGGTCGGCGGGGCCGCGCTGTTCGGGCGCCATGCTGTAGAGCATCGACGTCGGCAGGTATCGATGCCGGCCTTGCGTGAACGACCACACGGGGGTCCAGTCTATTCCGGCGGTGGGATCGAAACGCGGCGGGACGATGTTGTAGGGGTGGCCTGCCGCGTTGATGCCCTCCGCGTTGTCGAGCTGATCGTCGCTGAACAACTGTACGGCGTTGGGGTGGATCGCCCCGTCTTCCGCGGTGAAATCGGTGAATCGTCCGCGGGTACGGATTTCGTCGCCGCTAAAGGCGCCTGAATGACGTTCGATCGCCTCGCAGAGGGCACTGGCCTCGGACTGTTCCCGCGTACTGCCCTTGCCGGCGCTCTTGCTGCGCAGGCTGCGCCTGAGCGAACTCAGGCTCCGGCTTCTCATGCCGGGATTGCTTCCGGCCCAGTAGACGTGCAGCCAGTCGTCGTTTTCATCGGTCGTGCGCGCCAGCCAGGATATGACACCGCTCACCGGGCTTACCAGGTGGCGGTATCTCGCCAGGGTGGCTTCGGGCGTCACGGACCGCGCCCCGCCGCTGTTCCGATGGATTTTGGGGCTTTCCTTCAGACGAACCGGTACCGGCGCCCGGTCGGGCCGATACAGCGCTTCGTCGCCGCAGGACGGACACTGTGGCCGTCGCAGGACCGCATGCTTCGTGCTTGCGAATGTGCCGACATGCATCGAGATCGCCTGTCCATCGATCGGGGCTCCTTCATCCAGCACCAGCCACTTGACGATTTCAGCCGAAACCAGTCCATACACCGCCTCGAGCACGACGGGGTCGACGGCGAACGGTTTGAAGGCGGCTTCCTCGCCGGCGACGTGCCGAAGGAACTGGTGAGCCTCCTTGTGGCCGCGCAATCGGTGAGCCAGGCAATCCCAGCAGGGGCCCTGCCGGTCCGCGCGAAAGACGGGTCCGAACAGCACTTCCATGCCGCGCGGCCGCACCAGCATCCACGGCGCTCCCGCTTGGAGTCGGCGCTGGTTCACCGCTTCAAACCGCGCGTCGAGATAATCGTCGCACACGATAACCTTGAGCCGGGCGTCGTCGGCCTCTACGTCGGCCACCACGTCGGCCACCGCGCAGGCTCCGCTCGTTTCCAGATGCCGGGAAAGCCTTCCGTCGTCGCCTTCGACCACGACACGCGATTCCGCCAGTCGTTGTTCGACCCATCGGGGCGATGCGCCCAGGGACGTCCAGTATGCCGCCCGGGACCGGTCCATGCTATGTTCGGCTGAGATGACATAGCCCCGGTCGGAGAGCGAAACGATCGCCCCGCGCACATCGGCCGCGGCATGGCGGCCCTCGAGATCGGCGACGATGTGGTCCAGCGGACGCCGGCCGTCGAGGAGCGGCAGCAGATCGCAGAGCAGACCGCCGTGCAGCAAGGTATCGAAGGATTCGGAAACCAGCAGCGTCTGCTTCTCTCCGATGACGTGGGACCGCAAGTGCGGGGTTAGCACGGGAAGTTCGACAAGGCCCTGGTCCTCAGGGGTCGTTCTCGAGAGTTTCCCCTGGCGGGCATTCTTGCTCGTCGATTTCCCCTGGCGGGCGTTGATGCTCGTTGGCCCCCGCGTCCCGGGTTTCCGCGTTTGCTCGGCAGGCGTTTTCATGCGGGTGCGGCGAGCGTGTCGATCCGGGCGGCGGCGCGGGAGGCGGTTTCGACGACCGCCGAGGTCAACGCATCGAAGTCCTCCTGATCGCAGGCATTCGCCACGAGTGATTTGACCTTCGTTCCCGCCGTCGCCGCGTCGAATCCGTCCACTCCGACAAGCCGCATTACCCCTTGCAAATCACGCCACAGGTTCGCGGCCCGCGCCAGCGACTCGTCACCGGCGGCTTCGAACACTGCCGCTGCGGACGGCGCCGGATCGTCGAGGAAGTCACCGGCAAGTTTAAGCTGCAGGAAGCGCGCAGCATGCTCGATATCGTTCAGCCCGCCGGGTATGCACGCGTATTCGGACACGCTCGTCTCCGCGCCGTTTACCGCCTGATCGTCCGGAACGGTGCCGATTTTCTGCTGTCCGTCCGGCCTGGCGTACGCCGGCTCGTTCGCGCTGCATTCAACCAGGAACCCGCGCCGCGCATCTTCGAAGCGGCTTCCGATAACGGATCCATCCGGCTCGAAGACGCAGCGGGCCCGGGTGAAGACGGCGACCGCGCCCGAAGCCGGGTCACGAACCTGCTCGGTCAGTTCAGAGAGCGACAACGCGGGTATGGCCTCCGCTTCGGAGGAGACCGGGGAGAACAACAGGTTGTCCTGTGCCAGGTCGGCCAGGGCCTTTCGGAAACTCCGGAACAGGCGTTCATTTGCGCCGGACTGTGCGCCGTCATGGACGAATAGCATTTCGACCGCGATGCCGGGATAGGCCTCCCGGCTGGCCAGATCGCCCAGGAAGAAGGCGCCGACCTCGCCCACGCTGTCGGTGCCGTACCGCTCGCCGAAATCGGCGACCACGGAAGCAAGCACCGTCGATACGGATGCTTCGGAGAGATTGGACAGTGCCGTTCTCGCCTCCGCCGGGAGCAGGTTGCCGCGTACCACGTGCATGCCGATCTGAAACGCCTTGTCGTTCGACCAGTTACGCACGATTTCGGCGGTTTCCTTCGCATCGACCACGGGCAACTCGACGATCAGGTCCTTCATTTCCTGAACGCCCATTTCGTAGGTCCAGTAGACCCGTGCAAGCCCGCGCCGCGCGATCGACTCGAATTCCTCGTCCTGCTCGAACCCCCTGGGCAGGTCGAGATCGAGGAACTCCTGATCCTGCAGGTTATCCAAAAGCTCCGGGTTCCGTTCGATCCACTTCGCGAGCCGCGGCGCGGCGCCGAAGATCTCGACGATCGTGTCGAAGGCGTCGGGCCGTTTCGCGGCAAGCGGACTGTCGTAGACGCTCCAGTCATCGATCTCCGGATAGAAATGCTTGCGCCACTGGTCCACCAAAGGGTCCATCTTCTCAAACCACTTTTTGGGTTTCAGCACGATGTTCATCATATCGGAGTAGGTCCCCGGCAGTTCAGGCGACTCATCGAGACTGACCTGCAGCAGGGGGTACTGGCGGGATGCCACCGCGTGGTGGTCGGCATGGCGCTGCGCATTGAAGAGCATCCAGTTGCTGAACTTCCAGTCGGCGCTCCAGGAATGACGGGGCATGATCTTCTCCCACCGGCCATTCTCCAGTCGGACCCGGCGCAGGCCGTAGTGCTGGAAGTAGTTGCTGATCTTCATCGAAAACACGCATGACAGGCCGAGGAAGGCGAAGACCGGGACCGCCCAGATCCCGCCCATCCAGAAAACCAGTGCGTACCAGAACGCGACGCCGAAGCCGTAGCGCCAGAAGGGATTGCTGTAATGCCACATGGTCCGTCGGCGCCGCGCCAGGCGTTCTCGCGCCACTTCCCAGGAATTGACGAGGTTGCTGACGATTTCCTTGGGCATGTACCGCCAGAAACTCTCCCCCTTCGGCGCGGACCCCACGTCATAGGGTGTGCCGACCAGGGCGTGGTGGATGTAGACGTGCTCTGTGGCATACTGCGGATAGGAGGCGGAGGAAAGCAGGAACTCGCCGATCCGGCGTTCCCAGGTCGTGCGTCGGTGAATCAGTTCGTGACCGACGACGAACACGGCCTGGGCTTCCATCGTCAGTATGATGGCCAGCACGACGTCCTGCCACCATACGAAGGGATCCGCCACCAGGATCTGCCACAGGCCGAAGACCAGGGTGGGCGGCCACAGAAACGCCCACGACCAGACCGGAAGATTGTGCCAGATCAGGCGGTGTTTCGGCGTTTTCCACGGATCCATGATGCGCCCGTCCCGTCCGAACACCCGGTCGAAGGACCAGGAAAGGCTCATGAAGACCATAGGCGGCAGGAGCCACCAGCCGCCCCACAACGCGGCGAGCACGATCAACGGGTAAACACCCAGTGGCAGGTAATGCGGAAGGGCGGTCAGGATGGACGGCTCAATCTCCTGCGTCGCGTCGGCCTGATCCGGCCCGGCGCCATTGGTTTCGGCGCTGTCGATTTCAACGATGTTTTGTGACATGGCTACACCTCCTTGGTCAGCATAACCTGGCACCTGTGAGTGTGTTCTTTCGTCACCGGACGCCCGTAACCGATTACCCGGAACCGTTGGACTCAGGTTCGCAGGAAGGCGGCTAATCGCTCGAGCGCTTCGATACAGAACGCGGTAGTCACGGCTTCGGAGCCATGGCCTATTTGTCCTACCGCGCCGAACCTGAGCGTCTGGTCGCCAAAGGCGAGCAGTTCCGGCCAGCTGCCGTCCTCGCGCTGCGCGCTCAGGATGCGCCTCAACGACTGCTTCACGTCGGTTCTTCCCAGGCATCCCGCGTCGCAGAGCGTCGACACGGCCTGGGCGGTCTGCAGGACATTGCCGAAACCGCCCTCGTCGTCCGCCAGGCCCAGGACACGATCCGCGAGGACCGGGCGCAGCCGATCCAGTGCGGGCGTCACGCGTCGCACGGCTCGAGCGACCGCATAGCAGATCGCGATCTCGTCCGGGTACCACTTGGACGCGTCCTTGAGATCGCCCTCGGCGATCAGTGCCTCCAGCCATTGCTGGGCAGCCCTGGTTTCAGGGCAGTCGCCGAGATAGGCGATAACGTTCGCATTGACCACGGGATCTGCTTCAATGCGAAATCGCGACACGACATCGGGTTCGTCGCCTTCCAGCATCCAGGTCATGAAGCGGCCTTCCCCGTCACGGTTCGCCAGTATCCGCGGTATGTTCCGCCCCAACAGTATCCAGGGGTGCGTTCCGATCACCAGGGCACAGAGCGTGGTGCTGTCGAGATCCTGGGGCAGATGGCGGTAATAGCGCCAGAACCCGGGATATTCGACGGTGTCGACCAGATAAGCCCTGGTCGCGACGCATATGGACCTGGCCTTCGCTTCCCGGCAACTATCCAGGGCAAGGACGCAGAACGCCGAAATGAAGGGAGGCCTTTCGAAATGCCGCGGCACCTTAGGATCGGCCACGTTGAACCGGATGCAGTGCCAGGCGCCGTGTTCATCAATCGTCGTCTCCAGAAAATCGAGACCGCGACGGACGCTCTCTTTGCCCGCTTCCGCAAGGACCTCTGCGCCGGCATCGCTGCCGGGGACGCGTCCCGCCCCGTCACCCGGCGGACGACGGGGCGGCGCTGGGTCGTACATGGTCTTGCGCAGAAAGGCGAGGGACGACGCGCCGGTACGCGCCTCCTCCCGTTCCTCCCGGGTGAATCGATTGCGCGGGAGCAGGACGATATGGGTCGCGTCGGTGGTTTCTTCGTGTACTTGAATCTCGTGGTCTTCAGCCATCGTCACGCCGAGTTCCTGCTCGATGGTCTCTCTGGGCCTGGCAAGGAGACGTGCCCGCAAGTCGTCGTCGTCACCCGCTCTCAAGATAAGTAAATCGGCCGCGTTGGGGGACTTTTTCATGAACGTCTGCTCCGCTTTAACGGGTATGGTCCGAACGTGCGTCGGGCGGATCAGGCGATCTGCCGCCGGATCAACTCCTTGAATACCCCGTCGGTCTCTTTCAGTTCGTTGAAGGAGCCGCTCTGCACGACCTTGCCGGCTTTCAGCACGTAGATGCGGTCGGCCTGCTCGAGCGTAGACAGGCGATGGGCGATGACGAGGCGGGTTGAAGTCAGGGCGGCCAGGTTCCGCATCACGCTGGCCTGGTTCTCGTTGTCCAGCCAATTCGTCGCCTCGTCGAACAACATGATTCGGGGGCTGCCGATCACCGAGCGGGCGATCGTGATGCGCTGACTCTCGCCGCCCGACAGGACGGAACCGCTGGTGCCCACCATGGTCATCATGCCCATGGGCATGGCCTTGATCTGGTCCTCGACTTCCGCGGTCCGGGCCGCCGCCCATACTTCATCGGTCGTCACGTCTACATGGTGGCTGACGAGGTTGTCCCAGAGATCCTGCGGATGGAGCCCCACCGACTGGGGCACCGCCCCGATCTTCCGGCGTACCTGCTTCAGATTCAGGTGCCTCAGGTCGCGCCCGTCGTAGTACACCGCGCCAGCGGTCGGCCAGTCGATACCGAGCGCGAGCCGGAACAGGGTGCTCTTGCCGGCGCCGGATTCCCCGGCGATCGCGACGAATTCGCCGGGATGGGCGCGTATCGTGACGTCGTCGAGGATCAGCGGTCCGTCGGTGTCGTAGCGGAAAGAAACATGGTCGAACAGGATGTCCCCGCCCAGGTATTCGACCGGTTCGCCTGCCGTTCCCGTCTCGGGCGCCGCCGAAAGCAGCGGACGCATCTGCTCGAAGGCCGGCATCATGGAGGCCAGGACACCGATGGACTCACCGAGCCGGGCAATGGTAGACTGAAATACGATGAAGACCGTGTAGACGACGAGGAAATCGCCGACCGGCATGTTTCGGTCTCCTGCCTCCATCACCGTGAACAGGAGCACGCCAGCGGCAAGGAAAGGCAGCGCGGCGCCGAATGCCCGAGAATGGCCCTCCAGGGCGCCCAATTCGATTTCCGCGCGCTTCTGGGCGCGATAGTCCCGCGCCCAGATGGCGTAAGCCGATCCTTCCGCGTTATCCATGCGCAGCTTGGAAATGCCTCCCACGATCTGGAATAGCCGACCGGCCACGCGTCGGGCCGCCCTGATCATCCACCCGTATGGAGAGATCTGGCGCAATCCCAGCACCAGGGTGACCAGCAGCGAAACCAGGCTGAAGAGGAGCGTGACGACTCCGAGTGTGGTATCGTAGAAGAAAATGACGCCAAAAACCGGAAGCAGGAAAACCAGCGACAGGAAACAGTTGGCGACGACCCCCCGCAATCCATCTCGGAGTTGCTGAAAGGTCATGCCCGACATGGCCAGGTCGCCGGCCGGGTTGCGGTGCAGCATGCCGGGAGGAAGGCGCATGAGCCGGTCCCAGAAAGCGGCTTCCACCCGGGAGGCCGTGCGCCCCTCCAGCCGCATCATCGCCATGTTCTGGAGGAGGTGCAGCATCGCACCGAGCAGGCCGAATGCCGCTATTGCCACGGCGACCGCATAAAGCATTCCCGCGCTTCCACCCGCCGTGATGTGGTTCGCTACGAACCCGAGGGCGAGTGCCGGCAGCAGCCGGATCACGCCGTAAGGAAGTCCGGCGATCACCATCCGCGCCCAATCCGAGGCCGAGCCGCGCAGGGCGATGCCCAGCAGATCCGACGGTTTCACGCCTCTCGCCGGCAGGGGCTGATAGAACATCCAGGCTTCTTCCGCCAGCGCGTCCGTACCGGCCAGGCGGGCCAACGAGACCCGGGTGCGGCGATTGCTGGCCGGGTCGATCTGCCGGTACCGCCCGAACATGCCCGGCAGCAGCGCCACGGGCTGCCCGTCGTCGGCGCGATAGGCCAGCAGCGCGTTGCTGTCGCCGTGCCACCAGCGGTCATCGGCGTTGAAACGCACGCGCCGGGCGCGCACGCCCGTTGCGTCAAGAATGTCCACGAGGCCGACGGGAGTTTCGGACTGACCCGATCGCGCCGGGATCTTGAAATCGATGCCTTCATGGCGTCCGATCAGGTGCAGGGCATCTGCCAGGGCCGTATCCTCGACTCCGGCGTCCCGGTCGGTTGGAAGGTCGTAGATATTGTAGAGTCGCTGCCGCGCAGTATGCTCGGCCGTTCGGCGGCTCGCTGTCCGCGCCCGTTCGAGATTGACGGCGTCTACCACGACCAGCCGGCGGTTCAGGCGTTCCAGGGTGAATGCGACCGTGTGAAACGAGGCGAGCGCCGCCAGCAGCCTGCCCTGCCGGGCTAGTGTTTCCGTTGACTGGCCGGTCAACGTCGCCTCGTCGATCAGGGTAAGCCAGCTTGTCCGGGCCAGCGGGATGACCGTCTCGTGGGGGCTGCCCGTCTCCGCGAGTTCCGCCGTGTCGACGATCCCCATGAACAGGCCCGCGCCGGACGGCGGTTCGGATACCCACACCACGCCGCGACGGACGGACAGCGTACAGGGTGCCAGGGTCTGCGTCAGGCCGGGTTCGGCCAGCGCGGTCGGACGGGGAGGAGGGATGGCGAAACGCGCCAGCGTCTCCGTAATGGCGGTCAGCCACGTATCGGTCTGTTCCGCCAGTTCCGCTGGATCCACCTGGGACAACAGGGAAGCCGGCAGACGTTTGAGCAGGGTGCCCGGCATTCCCCTGGCGATGATACTGAGCGTGGTGTCTGCTTCACTGCCCAGCCGGTGCGGCGCGACCCCCGGCAGCAGCCACCCCGATTCCCGGCGGAGCAGGTGCTGCGGTGCCGACTGCTCCGTCCCGCTTTTGAGTTCGACCAGGAACAGATTGACGACGCCCTGGTCGATGAACCAGACGCTGTCCGGGTCGTCGAGGTTGACGGGCAGGTTGCCCGCGCAGGGCACGGATTCACCGAACTGATCGGCGAGTTCGGCCAATGGCGAGTATTTGGGTTCGCTGGGTTGCATCAGTTCGACCTGACCAGTTTATAGTACGCGCCGTCCCGGTCGGCGATCAGTTCCTCGTGCGTACCTCGTTGCACCGTAACGCCTTCGTCCAGCACGATGATCTCATCGCAGTCCCGCACCGTGCTCAGGCGGTGGGCCACGATCAGGCAGGTGACCCCGCGCCGCCGCAGCGCGTCATCGACGTATTCCTCAGTGGCCGCATCGAGTGCGCTGGTGGCCTCGTCCAGGATGAGCACCGTGGGGTTGCCCACCAGCGCACGGGCGATTTCCAGACGTTGGCGCTGGCCGCCGCTGAAGTTCGAACCGCCTTCTTCGACGAGCGTCGCATAGCCCTGGGGCCTGAGCAGGACTTCGTCGTGAATCTGGGCATCCCGTGTCGCGGCGAAGAGGACTTCGTCCGGGATGGCCGGGTTCCAAAGCGTGATATTGTCGCGAAGGGACGCGGAAAAGAGCACGATCTCCTGGTCCACCATGGAGATGGACTGCCGCAGCACTTCCTCGGGGATCTGATCCCGCAAATGATCGTCAAACATGATCTCGCCCGACCAGGGCTGGTAGACTCCCGAGACCAGCCGCGCAAGGGTCGATTTGCCGGAACCGCTGGGACCGACCACGGCAATCCGCTGTCCCGGCTTGATCACGAGGTTGAAATCCTTGATCAGGGGCGGCCGGCTCCGGTTGTAACCGAAAGTAACGTCGCGCAGTTCCAGCTGGCCGGCGAGCTGGAGCCGGCCGTTGAACGTGTGGACCGCGTCCGATTCAGGGTTTCTGCGGCGAAAGACCGGATCCTCATCGGTTTTCGAAATGTCCTCGAGCCGCTGCAGATCGGTTTCGAGGGCCTGGCGGTTTTCGGCGAACTCCAGGAAACGCTCAACAGGGGCCAGGAACATCTCCGCCAGGATATAGAATCCCACCAGCATGCCCAGCGACATTTCGCCCTGCATGACCATCATGCCGCCGATGCCCAGGATCGCCGCACTGCGCAGCGCGTCAACCAGCCCCGGCAGGGAGGCATTGACGGAGCCCAGTTCCGAATAAAGCTGTCGTGCGCGCAACTCACGGGCCTGCTGCCCGCTCCATCGCGAGAAAAACCGGTCATCCGCGCCCGTCATCCGCAGATTGTCGGCATGGCTCAGCATCTGCATGCCCAGACCGATCAGCAATCCCTGCTCGCGCCTCATCGTCTGGCTGCGTACCGCACGGAGATTGTTGAGAAAACGGGCCAGCACCGCGTGCAGCAGCGCCAGCACGAGTACGATCAGCGTGAGCATGGCGTCGAAGGCGAACATCGCCACGAGGAACACCGCGCTCATGGCCATGTCGACCACGAGCACCAGGAACTGGTCCGCCAGGTTTTTGGCGATCCGGTCGGTGGACGACACACGGTCCGTAACGTCGCCGGCCAGCCTGTTTTCAAAGAACTCCACCGGCAGGCGAAGGAGCCGTGACATCCCGTTGCTGTATCCGGCTACCGATACCCGGACCGCAAGCCGCTTCAGGAACCGGTGCTTGAGCAGGGACAGGACGTACACCAGGACGCCTCCGCCAAGCAGGGCGGTGACCAATCCGCCCCAGGTCCCGTGCTTGGCCATGACGTCGTCGACGAAGACGCCGAGCGACGCGGGAACCACCAGGGTCAACAGCGTCAGCATGAGTCCGCAGGCCACCACGCCGGTCAGCAGGCGCCAGGACCCGGCGATCAGGCCGTTCAGTTGCCTGAACAGATCGGGCTGCTCGCCGCCGGGCGCGAAATCTTCGCCCCGCTTGAAGCGAAGCGCGATGCCGCTGTAGCCCTTCTCGAACTCTTCGGCGGAGACCCTGCGCCGACCCGTGGAAGGGTCGTTAAGGTAGTAGAAACGGCTGTCGACGCCTTCGAGGACGAGGAAATGGCTGAACTGCCAGAACAGCACCAGTGGCATCTCCAGCATTTTCAGCTGTTCGGCGCGCACGCTGAGGCCGTTGCACTCGAGACCGTAGTGCCGGGAGGCGCGCAGGATGCTCGCGGCGCTGCTTCCGTCCCGGCTCACCTCGCATTTTTCCCGCAATTCGGTGAGCGGTACCCATCTCCCGAAATATCCCAGTACGATACCGAGACAGGCCGCGCCGCACTCCGATGCGTGCATCTGCAGCAGAACGGGCGTGGAGATCCGCTTTGCCGAGTCGTCCGCAGCCTTCTTTTTGCCGGGTTGTTTGGTCGTGCTCACCGTCATCCTGCGGTCACCTCATGAGGAACAGCCCGATCGGAGACTGCCTGCCCAGCTCGATGACGATCCGGCATTTCATGCCCGCAAGGGCATCCGGATTCATGTCTTCCTGGAGTGCGGTCTCGAGCGCTATATCGATGCGATGAACGGATACCGGCGCCGCGGTTTCGAAGGCGGCCGGTCCACCTGAGACGGGTTCGGCGGCGATGGTCCTGACCGTTCCGGCAGGCGCGTCTGTATCTCCATCCGCCGACTCCGGCTCGATCAATACCGGCATCCCGGAAGCAATTTCCGGCGCGATTTCGCTATTGATCCAGGCGAGGGCCTCCACGGTGATGCTGCCGTCGGGAAGGGTCTGCCCCTGCTCCACGATGACGCCGTCCACCACGATGCTGCGCGCCACGCTGCCGAAGAAGAGCCATGCCAGGAGGGCACACAGAAAAACAGCGATCGCGGCAACCAGCAGCCTTTCCCGCGGCGTGGATATCGTCAGTAGCCGGTCGAGTTGCTCGCGGTCTTCCTTCGCCTCCGCAACGGTTTCATGAAATGAGTTTAGCAGATTGTTGAACACGGGCGTGGAATAGTCTCCTCATGGCATTCGAGCGGGTTTGCGTGCTCACGAGTCGAGCGGGTTTGCGCACTCACGAAGCGGGTTTGCACGCTCACGAAAGGTAAATTCATTCAGTACGATGCATATAGTATGATGTTTTATATGTTTCAAATCAAGAAATGTCACGATGCAGACGTCGCGGTCTGCCGTTGCGGCCTGCCGAAATACAACCCTTTGATCGGTGTCCAGGTTGCCCTGAACCGGCGCCTGTCAGCCGCTCCAACCCAGCCCCTGGGACATCTGGGCGTAGCTGGTGAGCGGTACCGCGCACATCCGGTGCCAGTCGGCTTTGTCGATGACCGGCCGGGTCAGCAGTTCGAGCATCCCTTCGAATTTCTCGAGCGCATCGCAATCCACCACATCGGGGTCCGTGGCCTCGCGGTGCCGGGGCCAGGCTCGTTCTCGCGCGTGACGCCAGAATGCGCTGTCGAAAATCGAACCGCAGGTATAGTGCCAGCCGACGAACAGGCCGTAGCAGAGCATGTTGTTGATGAGAAACCGATTGACTGCGGGCGCGTCGCGTTCGAGATGCGCTACCGGCCGGTTGAGGCGCGTTTGCAGCACCATTCCGACCTGTAGTTGAGCGGATACGATCGCCGTCGCCTCGAGGGGCTCCATGAAGGCCGCCGCATTGCCGATGCGGGCGACCGCGCCGTCATATATCCGGCGATGGACGAAGTTCGGAAAGGGGATGACGGCCCGTTGCTCGAACTCGGCCACGCCGTCGGACTCCAGGAATGCGTCAAAGTCCGATTCGACTTCCGCAATGTCGGATACGTCGCGGTTGAAGATGTACCCGTAGGACGTGTGCACCGTCAGCGGAATGACGAATATCCACCCGTGCGGACGGGTCACCGCCCGGGTGTAGGTATGTTGCAGTACCGGTCCGTTCCGACCGTCTTCGATGATCGCCGGGCAGCGCCGGATGACGGCGGTATTGGTAGGGATGAAAGAAATGTCGATGTGCTGATCGGGGCGTAGTTCCTTCGGAAACCCACGGGCATCGAAGACCAGGTCGTAGCGTTCCGGCGCCCGGCCCTCGAATTCCACCTGCGCGCCGTCCTCGACCCTGGTGATGTCGAGTACTTTCGCGTCGATGTGGCGTGCACGCGTGCCTTCGCGCAGCAGGTCCGCCATCAGGTCGGCCGAAAGGTGGTAGGCGTAGGACACTTGCTGCGGGGTGAAGTAGTGGGTGAAATCATGGTCGCGCCGGCCCCATCCCTCGAAGGCGACACCGTACTTGCGCGTTCCCTTCAAGCGCTGCTGGACGGTCTCATGGGGCAGCCCCGTCAGCTTCTGCAGTTCCTGCACCAGGCTCGGCCAGCTGCCTTCTCCCACCCCGATGACCGGAATGCGCGAGTCATAGATGTGGTGAAGCTCATGATCGCTGTCCGGATGAAGACGCGTTACGCTGGCGGCTGCCAGGGACCCCGCGGTCCCCTGCCCGATCACCGCGATCTTCCGTAGAGATTCGGCACCCGGCTGAATCATGCCGCGTCCTTTCGCATACCTCTCCGTCGTAATCTATTCGAACCAGAATAGTTAACGAATCGTAACCAGGAAGATACAAAATGCCGGCGGGATGACAATATCTCTATCATCAGCTTCATCGCGTGTTACATCGCGGGATTTAGTGGTAAAGCTTCAGGGTCGCGGTCAGACTAAAGCCGGCAGGTCGGGCAGAATAAGCACATAGATGCTGTGGTGGGGTGGATGGCAGAAGTAATGCCCCAGCAGGATCCTATAGTGGATCCAGCCCCTTCACCGCCGCCTCGATCCTTTCCAGCGCCTCGGCGAGGATCGACCGGGGGCAGGCGATGTTGATCCGCTCAAAGCCTTCGCCTTCCGGGCCGAAGATGAACCCTTCATCGAGAAAGACGCGGGCTTCCTCCATCATGAGTCGCTGGAGCGCGTCCTTGTCCAGCCCCAGGCTCGTGAAATCCACCCACACGAGATAGGTGCCCTCGGTTTCAATGACGGGAATGCCGGGCAACCGCTCGCGGAAGAAGGATTCGAGAAACCGGTAGTTCTCCTCCAGGTAGGCCAGCAGCTGCTCCAGCCATTCCTCGCCGTGATCGTAGGCCGCCTCGACGGCCGCGATGCCGAAGGGATTCAGCGTGAAGATACCGGCGCTGCGGACTGTCTGCTGAAAGGCCTCCCGGAGTGCCGGGTCGGGAATCATCATGTTTGACGCCTGAAGCGCGGCGAGGTTGAAGGTCTTGCTGGGCGAGGTGCAGATGATCGACCGCTCCTCGTATTCCGGACCCAGTGTGGCGTAGGGCGTGAAGGTCCGGTCCCCGAGGATCAGGTCGCTGTGGATTTCATCGGAAACGACCAGCACGTCGTGGTCCATGCATATCCTGCCGAAGCGAAGCAGTTCCTCGCTGGTCCAGATCCGCCCGACGGGGTTATGGGGATGGCAGAGTATGGCCATCTTGACCTCCGGATCGGCGCATTTGGCTTCGAGATCTTCGAAATCCATGTAGTAGCGGCCGTCCCGGTATTGGAGCGGGTTCAGCGCCGGTCTCGTCTGCAGGTTCTCGATGGCATTGTAGAAGGGATAGTATACCGGCGGCTGCACCAGCACCTTGTCGCCGGGTTTCGTGTAGGCGGAGACCAGCATGTGAAGGGCGGGTACGATGCCCGGGGTGAAGCAGATGGTGTCTGGATCGACGGACCAGTCATGGCGCCGCTTCATCCACCGCACCACGGCATCGTAGTAGGACGGCGGCGGGAAGGCGTATCCGTAGACGCCCATGTTCGCAATTTCGGACACCGCGTCCACCACCGGCTGCGGGCACGGGAAGTCCATGTCCGCCACCCACAGCGGAAGCACGGGTTTCCTGTGCCGGCTGGCGTCGGTCTCGTCCCACGGGACAATGGCGCCGTCCCGCTTGACATAGTCCCACTTGTACGAATTGGTTCCGTTGCGATTGATGCGCTGGTCGAAATCATAGTTCATCGGGAAGGAGATCTCCATCGGATCGGGCGGTGCAAAGGCTTTACTAAGTCGTGTAGAAGGTGGCCGTACGGCGTCGTATGTTAACCGGTCGCGGTGGCGCTGTCAATTTGCATTTAACGGTTGCCTTGCATGGTCGGAGCCTGTACCATCTTGACTCGGCGGCCGCCTGTCAGATCCGCCGTCTACACTGCCTTGAACGCCGAATGAATACACGCAATCGCCGGGTTATTCCCTCACGCATGCGCATTGTTGAACGGTTCAAGAACCTGCCCGCCGGAGAAACCCTGGTTATCGCCGGCGTGGGCCAGCGGGCGGGTGTTCCGGCGAAAAAGGCCGACGCCGGTTGGCCCATGGGGGTGGTGCGACGTCCCGATGGCGACCTGGTCGTGATCGACTACCAGTGGCACCGCATCTGGCGCATCGATCGAGACGGGATCCTCCACGCCTTGGCCGGGGACGGCGTCGCAGGCAACTCGGGCGACGGCGGCCCGGCCGCCGAAGCGCGGTTCCGCCATCCCCATGACCTGTACCAGGACCGCCACGGCAACCTGTATCTCTCCGACCTGGGCAACCACACGATCCGCCGCATCGATTACGAGACCGGCGTCATCTCCCGCGTCGCAGGCAACGGGGCGATCGGCCGGGGCGGCGACGGCGGACCGGCGCTGGACGCGGAACTGGACTGCACCTGCGGCGTGGCCGTAGACCGGGACGGCAACGTGTACCTGTCCAGCGAGTGGACGAACAACATCCGGCGTATCGACGCCCGGACCGGTCTCGTCGAGACCGCCTTCGGCCATCACGCCCGGCACTACCCCTCCGAGCGGGGAGAGAGTCGGCCGTACGGGGGGCCCGGTCTGAGCCTGGGCGGGTACCATGGCGACGGCGGTCCGGCCCGCGACGCGGGGTTCTATCATCCGGAACACCTTGCCTTCGATTCCCGGGGCGACCTGTACGTGTGCGACAATTCCAACGACCGGGTGCGCAGGATCGACATGCGGTCGGGGATCATCGACACGGTCCTGGGAAACGGCCAGCGCGCGTCCAACGGTGACGGCGGTCCCGCCGCGGAGGCGAGCACGCTCATGCCGGACGCCATCTGCCTGGACGCCCACGACAATCTCTACGTCGGCGAGAAGTACGGTTTCCGGGTGCGCAAGGTAGAGCGCGATACGTGCATCGTGCGGACGCTGGTCGGTACCGGTGAACCGGGATTCGGCGAGGAAGGACTGCACGGTTCCGTCACACGGTGCAATTCCGTGGAAGCGGGGATCTTCGCGGACCCGGACGGCACGGTGTTCTGGGGGGACTGCTCCGGCCGGCTGCGCCGCTGCGACGGCGACACCGGTATCGTGACCACGGTCCTGGGCGGCACAGGCGTACACGACGGCGAGGCCGCCACGGCAGGCTTTCTGAACGGCCCCGGCGGCCTGTCGGTCGGCCCGGACGGCACACTGTTCGTCGCCGACGTCTGGAACCAGCGCATCCGGGCCATCGACCCGGGAACCGGGGTGATCCGGACGATCGCGGGCACGGGCGCGCGGGCTTACGGCGGCGACGGCGGTCCGGCCGTCGATGCCCATCTCGGCAACCCCCACGACGTGTCCGTGGACCGGGATGGCCGGGTGGTCATCGCCGATACCCGCCACGGCCACGTGCGGCGCGTGGACCGGGACGGCGTGATCCGCAACGTCGCGGGCGCGGCCTTCAAGTGGGACAAGGGGGACGGCGGACCGGCCCTGAGCGCATGCCTGATGCACGTCCTCGCGGTGGCCCACGGTCCTGAAGACGACATTTACATCGGCGACGCCGGCTGCGGCCGCATCCGGAAGATCGACGCATCAACCGGTATCATCACCACGGTAGCGGGCATCGGGCTTCAGGGATATGCGGGAGACGGCGGTCCGGCGACCCAGGCGCGGATCGGATCGCCCACGGCCATCAGCGTCGATGGATCCGGGCACCTGTACTTCGCCGATGACCGGTACCACGTGATCCGGCGGGTAGATGGGGCTACCGGGATCATTTCTACCGTGGCGGGCACAGGAGAAAAAGGCTTCACGCTGGACGGGTCGCGGGCTTCGCAATCCGCGATTTCCACGCCCCGGGGCCTGGCCCTGGACACGCGGGGCCGGGTGTATTTCTCCGACACGGGCAACAACCGGGTGCGTCGCATCGCGGAGAACGGCGCGCACGAGACGGTGGTCGGCAGTGGGTACTTCGGCGACAGCGACCGTCCGGCGCCCGCGACGGATACACCCTTGAACGAGCCCCACGGCCTGTGTTTCTATGGAGACGATGTGCTCGTCTTGAGCGATCATGGCAATAACCGGTTGAAGGCCGTTCGGATAGGTGATTGAGTGTGAACGCCAGTGGCGTACAGGCCATTGAGCAAGCGATGCCGACTTGGACAGTGGTCGACTGTGCACGCGATGCTGGCGCGGAAATGGCCGACGGAGTGCACGTCCGGAAGTCTCGATGAAACCGTGAACAGACAGGAAACCCAGAACCAGACAGGAGAAGGAATGAAGATTACCGAGATAAAGACCGCCGATGTGAAGGTGCCGTCCGGATACACGTATCACTACGTCCGCGTGTACACCGACGAGGGCGTGTACGGTACGGGAGAGACCAGTCACGTGGACGGCGGCTGGCGGGATTCGACCCGCCATATGGCGAAGATGATCATCGGCATGGACCCCCGCGATGTGGACGCCTGCTTCGAACTCATCCGCCGGAAGTACATTTTCATGGGCGGTGCGGGCGGCACCTCCATTTCGGCGCTGACCGGCATCGAGATCGCGCTCTGGGACCTTGCCGGCAAGGCTCAGGGCGTACCGGTATACCGCCTCCTGGGCGGCAAGTTCCGGGACCGGGTCAGGCTGTACGTGGACAGCGCGCACGCCGACTACAACGAGCGCGCCGCAGAGGTGAAGGAACGGGGTTTCACGGCGATCAAGTTCGATCTCGACGATGCGGAGAACCCCCACAAGCTGGACCCCTGGAACTGGTCGGTCACGCCGGACGAGTTGAAGTCGCTCGTGGACCAGGCCTTCGCGATCCGGGAGGGCATCGGCCCATCCCTCGACCTGGCCATAGACCTTCACGGCCGGTACGACGCGACGGCCGGGATGAAGATGGCCCATGCATTCGAGCCGCTGAACCTCCTTTGGCTCGAGGAACCTGTGCCGCCGGAGAACATCGATGCGCTGGCCAAGATCACCCAGGCCACGGAGACACCCATCTGCGTTGGCGAGAACCTCTATCTCCGTCACGGATTCAGGGACCTGCTCCAGCAGCAGGCCGCCGACATCATCATGCCGGATATCTCGAAGTGCGGAGGACTGTCGGAATGCAGGAAGATCGCCAACATGGCCGAGATGTACTACATGCCCTTCGCCCCGCACAACAACTCCAGCGCGCTGAGCACGGTCGGCGACGCCCACGTCTGCGCGAGCGTACCGAATTTCCTGGTTCTCGAGTATCACCGGTTCGACGACCCTACGTGGGACGACGTGCTGGCGACGGATGAGTCGGTCATCCAGGACGGTCACGTGGTATTGACAGAAGCGCCGGGTCTGGGCGTGGAACTGAACGAGGAGTTTCTAGCGTCGCAGATGCCGGAAGGGGAAGCGTTGTGGCAGTGAGATAATCTGCCATGGAATCCTGGCTTGATGTTTCGTGTTGATTAGAAAGATTCACTACAGGGAGGCAACATGCACTGGTACATAGACGTGCTGAAGAAGTACGCGGTATTCGAAGGCAGGGCGCGAAGGAAGGAATACTGGATGTTCGCGCTGGTCTCGGCACTAGTACTGATATTCCTCAGCTTGATCGACGAAATGACGGGATGGAAGGTCTGGGACGACGAAGGGGTGCTCAGCTTGCTTTACAGCATCGCCGTCTTCGTACCCACCTTTGCCGTGCTGGTACGCCGGCTACACGACACGGACCGTAGCGGCTGGTGGTGCCTGATCCTGCTGATTCCGCTCATCGGACTTATTGTGGTTTTCGTGTTCCTGGTCTCGAAAGGTAACGAAGGCGACAACCGATTCGGACCCGACCCTAAGGCGGAAACGGCCAGGTGGTAAGAGGTCGGCGAGACCCGTGGAAAACATTCTGGTTTGCCGTTCGTCTCACGATCGGGACTGGACAATGCTCTCCCGGACCTGACGCATGAGCTCGCTGTTATTGAGCCGGGCCGCATCCATGATCAGGAACCAGTCGATGATCGTCCAGATGAACAACCCACCGAGGGTCAGTAACTTGGCGATGCCGAGGCCTACATCGCCAATATAGAACCGGTCGACACCGAGTGAACCGCCAATGATACTGATTGCGAGAGCGGTTCGGGGGTCTTTACGCCGGGTTGCGAACTGCACGTCGAACTGCAACTTCTCACCGTTCGCCAGATCTTGTTTTGCCAGGTTCGCTTCCCGCAATTCCTGTTCATTGGACATGACATGGTCTCCCGTGGTTTGTGGTCTGGAGTCGAGGACGGCTCGATCCGCGCCATATCCTCGACTGGATTGCATAAGGTCTTGAACACTTGACCAGCGTGTAGTTATAGTACCTGACATATATTGGACAAGCGATTTCGTATTTTAGTTTCCTTCTGTTTTGGCGACAGCGGTTCGAAAGCTTATCGTTGAGCTATAGCATTCTGCATTGCATACGTAGATCCAGCGTCATCCCACGAAAGGACAGACCATGATCAGGGTGGGTTCTATCGGACTTGGCGGCATGGGGTCGCACCAGGCCAGGGCCTTTTACGGGGTTGAGGGTTGCAAGCTGGTCGCGGGCGCCGATCCGTCCCCTGAAATGCGGGCGCGTTTCGCCGAGACCTTCCCGGGCACGAAGCTGTTTGATTCCACGGAGGCCATCGTCAACAGCGGGGAGGTGGACGCCGTCGTGATCGCCGTGCCGACCGGACTGCACTGCGCCGCGGCATTGACCGCCCTGGATTCGGGCATCCCGGTGCTGGTGGAAAAGCCCATGGCGCGCACGGTGGAGGAATGCCGTCGGCTCAACGAGGCCGCGGATCGCAACAACACCTTCATCATGGTCGCCCACTGCCGCCGTTTCGACCCTCACTGGAAGTCCTGGGGCGCGTACGTGGCCGCGGGAAAGCTGGGGTCGCCCATCCTCTGGCGCAACGCCATGGCCGGGTTCGGCCCCGGACGCTGGTACATGGACCACGACATGGGGGGCGGACCCCTGATGGACGGCGCCGTGCACAACTACGACTTCGCCAATTTCCTATTCGGCGATCCCGATAGCGTCCTTTCCAGTTCGATCAACTTTGAACCCGAGTCGTCCGCCCTGGATACCTGTTCCGCCATCATACGCTACGGGAATGGTAACCAGTTGCTCATGTCCTGGAGCTGGGCGGCCCGGGGCAACGGGCTGCACGACATCATCGGACCGAAGGGGTTCATTCAGTTCGGCACCGGGGATCTGCCCGATCCGGAAGACGCCGAACCCCACCAGTACTGCTGCTTCACGGATCGGGAAGGCGAACAAACCCTGATCAAGGCGAAATCGGAACCCGACATGTATGCCTTGCAGGCGGAGCACTTTCTATCCTGCGTGCGCGGTGACGTCACCTGCTTGTCGCCGGGTACGGAGGCGATCAAGGCCATCGCCGTGGCGGATGCGATCCTGCGGGCCGGTCCCGGAGGAGAAGCGCG
The DNA here is from genome assembly GCA_026702745.1 of Gemmatimonadota bacterium. Classification (NCBI taxonomy): domain Bacteria; kingdom Pseudomonadati; phylum Gemmatimonadota; species Gemmatimonadota bacterium. The sequence continues at coordinate 9,990 of JAPPBT010000055.1, read as the reverse complement.
AGAGGTGGTCTGGACGTAACGGTCCGGATCGAGCGTTCGCACCGACCGGCTCGAATTTGCGTGTACTTGCTTGTTTTTCTTAATCGGTTCAACAAGGATTCACCCAACCCACGAGGGCAACAACATGAATAGACTGGTGTGTTTCTTTACGAAGAACCTCGGTATGACCGATCTCGGTCTGCTTATCATCCGCATCGTGATCGGGTTCAGCATGGCGGCCTATCACGGATGGGGCAAGATTTCCAATCCCGGGCGCTGGGCCGCCATCGGCGGCAACATGGAACTGGTCGGCATCAGCTTCCTACCGGCGTTCTGGGGCTTCATGGCCGGGTTCGCGGAGTTCTTCTGCTCGATCCTCGTGATGCTCGGCGCGTTCTTCCGACCCGCGACGACGCTGCTCGCGCTGACCATGCTGATGGCCATGCTGCGTCATCTGTCGCTGCCGGCGGACGATCCGGCTTCCGGGCTGAACGGCGCATCGCACGCCATGGAACTCTGCGCCGTTTACATTGCCCTCTGGTTTGCCGGACCGGGCAAGTACAGCCTGATGCCGGGAACGATGAAAGAGCAGTCCTAGCGGCCCTGTGGCATCGAAGCGGACTTGGAGACGTATGGATCAAACCGTCGAGATCGGGGTGATTTCAGATACCCACGGCCTGTTGCGGCCGGAGGCCCTCGACGCGCTGGAGGGCGTGGATCGGATCATTCACGGCGGGGACGTGGGCGGCGAGAGTATCCTAGACGACCTGTCGGCGATCGCACCGGTAACGGTCGTGCGGGGGAACACGGACTACCAGCCCTGGGCGGCGCGTTTGCCAGTGACCGAAATGTTGGAGGTGGGAAGCCGGACCATCTACGTGGTCCACGATATCGAAGACCTGAACGTGGATCCGGCCGCGGCAGGTATCGACGTGGTCATTTACGGCCATTCCCACAGGCCGGTATGGGACCAGCGCGGCGATGGGGTATGGCAGCTCAATCCCGGCTCCGCAGGACCCCGCCGTTTCAGTCTTCCCGTCACGGTTGCCCGTCTACAGGTATCTACAAAGTATTTACGCGGAGAGATAAAGTACCTGGTGGTCTAGGTCGCGGTTCGTCGTTCTACGCGGCGGGCGATGACGGACGGCAGGCGGCAGCGGGCAGCAGCGGGCAGCGGGCAGCAGCGGGCAGCAGGCGGCAGCAGGCGATTACGATATCAATACTCGGCCACGGTCATGGCCTCGAAGCGGTCGGTGTCCCACTCCGCGCCCCAGCCCGGGCCGTCGGGCGGTACGATGTGGCCGTCCGCGACGAGTGGCTTGTTGACCATGCCCCAGGTGCTGGCCGTGTCTACGAATCCGTGGGCTCCGGTCTCGTAGAAACCCGTGTTGTCGATACAACATCCGAGATGGGCGTGGACGAGTCCGAAGAGGCCGCCCTCGGCATTCAACTCGATGTTGGTGTCGTACATCTCGGCGAAATGGGCCATCTTGAGCACCTGCGTGGTCCCGAACCGCGCGTTGGCCCGCAGCAAGTCGGTCGCCCCTGAGATCAGCCGCTGGGTCGAAATGCCCAGGTCGTGCATCAGCGTCTCGTTCCCCATCACCGGAATAGTCAGCTCTCGGCACAGTTCCCGGTACTGATGCTCCTTGTGTTCGTGCATCGGTTCTTCCAGCCAGACAAAGTCCAGTTCCTCCATGACCCGTCCCACCTCGATGGCTTCTTGCAGCGTGTAGGAACAGACCGGGTCGTTCAGCAACAGGTAGTCGGGACCGACGATCCTCCGCACTTCCCGGAAAATGGAGATGTCCGCTTTTCCGCCTTTGTAGGTGTGGAACTTGTAGGCGTTTACGCCGTATTCCCTGCCGTCTTCGATCATCTGCAGGTAGGTCCCGATATCGGCATCCCCGCCGGTCAGATACACCGGGAACCGGTCCCGGACCCGGCCGATCAGGGCGTAGACCGGCAGGCCGGCTGTCTTGCCCGCGATGTCCCACAGACAGTTGTCGAAGTCGCCGAACCAGCCGGGTCTCTGATACAGCCAGCGGGTCCCCTTGTGGAGCAGCTGGAAGAGTTCTTCCCGGTTCAGCGGGTTCTTGCCCATCACCTGCGTCCGCAGGATCTCCACCTGCTCCCGGTCCATCGTGGTCGTGCACGTGCCCTCGATGCCCTCATCGGTCTCGACCCGGATGAAGTGCTGCCGCAGGTTCCCGCCTTTAGGATGGGACTTGCTGCCGTGGGTGTACTGCGTGCGCCTCAGGCCGGGGACCTGCTTCAATACGTGATAGTACTGCGGCTGGTCGGGATCTTCGAGTACGAACAGCCGGATGCTGGTGATTTTCATGCGGAATCCCGGTGTGCGGGAGGGGGCGCGGATGCGGAAGGGGACACCGATGCGGGTGATGATCCGGTCGCCGGAAGTTCGGCGATGAACTGGTAATCGGGCTCCATCGCCTGGCGGTCCATGATCTGGATGATCTGCTTCCAGGTTTCCCATAACCCGCTGGTGCAGTAAGGCATTTCGTGCTTGATGAGCCGGTGAAGCCTGCCCAGTTTGTAGCAGGGCACCGCGGCGTACATGTGGTGCTCGGTATGGTAGTTCATGTGCCAGTACAGGAACTGCAGGACAGGGTTGATATAGAAGGTTCTGCAGCACAGGCGGAAGTCGGGGATTTCATCCTGCAGGCCCACGTGCTGGGTCGCGTTGCACAGGAACTGCAGCCAGGAGCCGATCATCTTCGGGAAGGTGATGACCAGGAGCACGACCCACAGCCCGTAGACCAGCGAGACGCCCGCGATCAGCATGTGACCGGTGAACATGAAGCGTTCCCAGTTGGTGTAGGCCCGGCGCCGCTCCGGGTCGCTTTCCGGAAAGAGCTCCTGTGACCACTTATCGTCCGGTATCTTGCCCGCGACGGCCGCCAGCCTGCCCTTCACCAGGTCGTAGGGATAACGGTAGTTGACGATCGACGACTTCCACAGGTTCCGCATGTCGAACTTCGCGGGAAGGACCACCTCCTGGTCGTCCGGGTGGTGCAGCGTATACTTGTGGTGTTCGGTGTGGCTCGCCCAGAAGTGGTGGTGGTTGTGCCATCCCAGGAAGGAATACACGCGGAGGAAGAAGCGGTTCAGCCAGCGGGTCCTGAAGACGGAATCATGGACCAGTTCGTGAAATCCGTTGACCAGGAAATGCCAGAAATGGCCGTTAATGAATACCAGGAGTAACGTAACATACCACGGCCAGTAGAGGGAGGAGTAGATAGCGGCGCCGGCGCCGGCGGCGAGGACGGCGAGATAGCCCACGGTCTGCACGAAACCCAGGAAGTCGCTGCGTTTGTTAAGGCTGGCCAATTGTTCCCGCGTGACGCGGCACCGGTACCACTTCACGCGCTTCTTCGGGGGCGGCGCGTTGTACTGCGGTCCCTCGGTCAGCACTTCCTCGTCGGACAGCACGGATTGATCCGGACCGACGACTTCCGGGGAGTCGCCCGATTCGTTAGGATCTCTGGCAGTTTCGCTCACGATGTCATCCTGCCTGCAACATGTTGTAGGGAACGCAGTTAAAGTAAGGTCGATCTACCATGATCGTCAAGCAGAATCTCCCTTGAGAAAACGGTCGAACCAGTCCACCATCCACTCAAAGTACTCGAATCGAAATACGTGGTTGCCATCGGGCTGATAAACGCGGAAGTGGTCGCCGGCACCGGCGTCGAGGTATACCGGCGCCACCGTGCGAATGAGGGCGTCGACCCCGGACTTCGGCATGTCCTCGTCCGACGTGGGCGCCACCATCATGAAGGGCCGGGGCGCGATGCAGTGCGCGACGATATCGGGATGGTCGAAGTAGCGGAGCATGTGGGGCACGTAGAAGTAGGCGCTGTGGCGGTACAGGTCGCCTCCCCGTATGACGCTCTCAAGCTGTCCCACGCCGCCGCAGATGGGCACGCCGGCCGCCAGCCACGGGGCGCAGGCCATGGCGTACCACGTCGCGTTGCCGCCCAGGGACATGCCCGTCAATCCCACCTTGTTGTTCCCGATCCGGTCCTGGACCTGGAGCACGCGGACGCCTCTGAGCGCTTCCTCCACGAGCAGCCCCATCTGCGAGATGCCGTAGGCGAGCAGGTGCTTGAGCTCGATGTACCAGGACACCTCGTTCGTGCCTCGGCCATGGCAGCCCTTGGGTGAGATGGCCAGCGCGACGTAGCCCCGCCGGGCCAGTTCCCGCGCCCAGCCAAAGAGGGGCGGATCGTCCGGACCGTCCTTGTAGAATCTTTCGAGGGCCATGCGCTCGGCCGATCCGCCCGTACCTGGAACGCAGACCACGCCCGGGAGGTGTTCGGCCGGGTTGTCCAGAGGCTCGATCAGGATCGCTGGGACCGTCTCTGCGTGGGAATTGGCGTAGGTCAGGTCCGTGAGCCGGATGCCGTCTTCCACCCGGGATCGCCCCACGGAATAGCCGACCTGTTCCGGGATGTCCGCCATGCCGAACAGCTCGAGCAGCTTCTCGCGGATCTTCCCGGGCGGAATCGATTCGGAATAACGGGGACGCAGCCCCTTGCGGTCATATGTGGGTTCGAAAGGTTCTTCCATGCCGTACCTCAGCGTGGTTTCAGCGGGGCATCGTTTCTACACGGCGTAGGGCGGAAACTCGTGGGTGTGGCGCTGCGCGACTTCGTTGCTTAACTTTCCGTCGCGCATGAAGTCGCCCTCCCGGCCCTGGTCCACGATCAGGCACCGCAGGTGGTCGCGAAGGGCCCGGGCCCTGGGATGATCATCGCTGTACAGGTTCCGGCACTCGAGCGGATCTTCCTGGAGATCGTAGTACTCGAACTGCCCGGTCCGGTAATGCCAGATGAACTTGTCCCTGTGGCCGATCAGGTAGTGGCCGAATTCGAGGTGTTCGGCGTGCAGTCGCTTCCGGTCCAGCCGGTCCGCTTCGCCCCGCACGAGCGGCATGAGCGAACGGCCGTCCATGCGGCCGGGCGCGGGCAGGCCGCACACGTCGAGCAGCGTGGGCATCAGGTCGGCCAGTCCCACGGTCGATTCCGGGTACCGGACGCCCGCGGGGAAATTCATCTGCGCGGGGAAGTTCAGGACGAAGGGCACGCGGATCGAACCCTCGTACCCGTACGACTTGGCCCAGTAATGGTGGTCGCCCAACATGTCGCCATGGTCGCCGACGAAGGCGAAGACGAGATTGCGCAGCTGGAGCATGCGCCACATGTGATAGGTGACCCGCGTGATCTGGGTGTCCACGTGATCGATGCAGCCGTAGTATCCCGCCCGGGCCCGCCGGACGTTCTTGAGGGACAGGGGGAGGTATTCCGCTTCCGGGAAGGGGCCGTGGGCCTTGACGAAGGACATGCGTCCGCCCACGTACTCCGACGGATCGCCCATGGCCGGATCGGGCAGGTCGGGGTCGTCGGCGTACCGCTCGTAGAAGAACGCGGGCGGGTCCCAGGGCGGATGGGGCTTGCTGAAGGACACGTACAGGAAGAAGGGCGTGTCCCGGCCGTGGTCCCGGACGTGCTCGTCCATGACGCGAATGGCCTGCGTGGCCGTCCAGGTGGTCACGTGGAATTCCTCGGGAAAGACGCAGGGGCGGGACGTGTACCCATTATTGGTCACGCCGGCGTTGAACAGGCCGAAGTCGCCCCAGCCCTGTTCGTCGAGCCAGTCCAGGTAGTCGTCGCGGTATCCGGGAGACAGGTACCGTCCTTCCTCGTGGGCGACGATCCGGTCGAAGCCGTAGGGTTCGTCCTGGGGATAGACGTGCCTTTTCCCGATACAGTAGGTCTTGTAGCCGTTCCGCTGGAAAACCCGGCAGAGCGTGTCCGGCTCGTCCCAGGGCGTCATGTCGTTGAAACCGACCATGCCGTGAGTGACCGGCCACTGGCCGCTGAAGAGCGTCCGGCGGGCGCCCACGCAGGAGGGGACCTCCGAGACCGCGCGGGGAAAGTAGTGCCCGGTATGGGCGAGGGCGTCGATGCCGGGCGTGTGGACCACGGGATGGTCCGCGATGCCCAGGGTGTCGCCGCGAAGCTGGTCGGCGCAGATGAGGACGACGTTGGGTCGGTTGCTGCTTGTCATCGGGGATACCTTAGTCCTGTCGACAGCGAGTTAGTAACGCTCATGGACAGGTGGAATGCTGAACCCCAGGAATTGGTCGTGACTAGGACGGAAGCACTTTCTGTCCCAGAACGATATGGTGGAACAAGGGCCGGGTGCGTTCAGGCAGCGCTTCGTATTGCTCCGGGGTGAGCGGCACGACGTCGTCCGGCCTGAATCCCCGGTTGGCCGCGTCGCGTTCGAAGTCCGAAAGGCCGGGAATAATCGGGTTGAGGTTGAACCACCACGCAGCGTACCGGGCGATGATGGCCATGCGGGTCTCGTCGCTGTTGTTGTGTCCGTTGATATGCCAGGTCCGGCTGTCGAAGATCAGCACGCTCCCCGGCTTGCCTTCAGCCTGGATTTCCGACGGGTGCGTCGTTCCCGGTGCCAGGCTGCTGTCGCCTGTTGGATTGTTGTCGGCTTTGTGGCTTCCAGGTACCAGTACCGTGCCGCCGTTCTCCCGGGTAAAGGGCGTGAGCATCCAGATGCTGGTCAGCAGCAGCGGCGCATCGGGATAGGGTGCCGGAATACGATAGTCGTAGCTCTGCCCGAAAGGCCAGTCTGAGTGCAGGCCCCCGCCCGGATTTTCCGTCCGGGGAAAACCGGGATGGAGAATGACGCCCGTGGTCATGGATATGCGGACGTGCTTGCCGAAAAACGCTTCGGCGACCCCCATGATTCGATCGTCGGACAGATACGGGGCGATCGCCGGATCGCAGGCGATGATCCCGCGAACGGCATGCCGGCCGTTTTCCAGATCCTCCGGCCGGCCATCCGCCGTGGCGACAAGGCTGTCGCGAACCTTCACCACTTCGTCGGGAGGTATCACACCGTCTACGACGCACCATCCCTCGATGTGGATCCGTTTTACGAGATCTTCGACGGTTGACATGCCCGTGCCTTAAGTTTAGAGTTCATTCAGTGTATCGATTGCGTTGGTTTCTACCGCCCGGTTCGCGGTTCAGGATCGATACGTAAAACCGGCTGTTTTGTAAAGTCGATTCTCGCCAAACATAACACCGCAGGAGTTGAAGTGATTTCGTACCGCCCCCTCGGTCGAACCGGTCTGAACGTTTCTACCCTGAGCATGGGATCCGGCGGCTACAACCGGCTGGGGCAGACCAGCGATCCTCCGCTGACCGAATCGGAGATGCACCGGCTCGTCCATGGGGTCCTGGACCTGGGCATCAATCTCTTCGATACGTCTCCGGGCTACCTTGAAGCGGAGGCGATCCTCGGGCGGGCCTTTCGCGGCATACCACGAGACCGTTACTACGTCGCCACACGGGTTGTGCTCTCACAGTTCGACGAGGCTAGCGGTCCTGTCCTGATGACACCGGAACAGATCACGGAATCCATTGAGACCAGCCTTCGCCGCCTGGGTGTCGACGAGATCGACGTGGCGCTGATCGCCGCAACCGAAAAGGCGGATTTCGATTACATGATCAACGAGCAGTTCCCCGTACTTGAACGACTTTGCCGACAGGGCAAGATCCGTTTCATCGGATCCAGCGAAACGGCGTTGACGGACGGCGCCCATGCCTGGTTGCAGGCTGCGGTGCCCACTGGAATGCTGGACGTCATCATGATCGCCTACAGCATGCTCAACCAGTCGGCCCGGCATACGGTCTTTCCATACTGCGTAGCGCACGATGTCGGTGTCATGAACATCTTTTCGGTACGCAATATCTTCAAGGACCCGGACCGCCTTGCCGCCACGATCGAAGACCTGCAGGATCAGGAACTGCTGGACGAGTCCATCGATCCCCATTCCCCGTACGACTTCCTGCTTGAAGATCCCGATATCGCATCGCTGGTCGAAGCGGCCTACCGGTTCGTCGTCTACACCGAGGGCGTCACCACCGCCGTCTGCAGCGCGGTAACCCTGGACAAGATCGAACAGAACATCGAGAGCATCGCAAAGGGACCGCTTCCCGAAATGCACATAAAGCGCATACAGCGGCTATTCGGCCACATCAGCGAACCGGTCGGGAACTAGCTGTCGACGTTTCGTCCCTCAATTTCCGTTCGACGCTCTCGATCTTCTCTTCCATGGTCTGCGTACGGTCGGTTCGCGTACCCAGGCGTATGGTCGTGGAAATCCGCGGAGCGCCCATTTCGTGCACGGTCTCGTGGCATTGCTTCACGGCCTCGAAAACCTCTTCCCACTCTCCTTCGATGTTGGTCCCGTAAGCGTGCATGAACGTCTTCAGTCCCGCATTTCTCAACACTCTTTCACAAGCCGTAACGTACGCTGAAACCGATACCCCGACCCCGATGGGCACCACGCACAGATCGACAATGACTTTCATGGCGTCCTCTCCCTGGTTCACTTCACCCTCGGTTCACTTCACCCGTGGTTCAAGGATCTCCGTGAGCCGTGCGGCCACCAGGACATCCTCGCCGGGCTCCATCATATAGGGCATGATGGACAGGCCGTCGCCCCCGCCCATCTCGACGCGGGGTTCGCCTTCGGACAACTGGCGCACGACTTCGTCCGGATCGATGCCGATTTCCGAGGTCTCCCAGTTCATGTGCAAGACCGGTGCGACGTTGGACCGGCCCGGTTGCCGGATCGACGTCCGCATGGACGGAAGCGCTCCGACCGCATCGATCACGGTCTGGAGATATACCTCCCATTCCTTCCATTCCGCTGCGTGATCTCTTTGTACCCACTGCTCCACGGCGGCCAGCAGCCCCATGATCTCCTCTTTCCCCGCCTTCATGGGACGCGCGATGGAATGATGCGGGGCACCGTTCATGAAAGCCGCCCACAGCAGGTCGCGCTGGCCGAGGACCAGTCCGGAAGCCTGGGGCCCCCGGAGGCACTTCCCGCCGCTGTAGGCCACGGCGTCCACGCCGTCCGCCAGGTACGGATTGGGCACATCCGGACGTTCGGCGGCCGCGTCCACGAAGACGGGAATGCCCTGGCCATGGGCGATGTTGACGATCTCGGCCACGGTCATTACGCCGTCGCCCGCGCGGTCGCCGAACAGGGCGACCATGGCGGTGCGTTCGTTGAAGGCGGCCCGGAGACTATCCGGGTCGTCGTCCGTTTCGACGAGTGTGATTCCCACCATCCTGATCGCGTGGTCGTAGACATGGCGGTGGGTCCTGAGTGTGATGACCTCGTTCTTCATGCCCGTGGTGTCCGGCAACCGGGCGATCCGGTCAGGGTCCGTTCCGGCCACGCAGGCGGCGGTAACCTGGCAGAGCGCAGCCGCGCACCCGTTCGTCACGAGTCCGAATTCCGCTTGCATGACTTCGGCTATTCGCCGGCCGACGCCTTCCATGAGTTCTTCGATATGGACGTACTTCCTGGACGCTTCGGCCATGGCCCTGCGGACTTCAGGCAGCATGACCGACCCGCTGTACATGGTCAGCGTGCCCTTGCAGTTGATGAGGGGTCGGACGCTCACGCTTTCATAAGTGGGGTATTCCGGAGCAGGCATTGAGGAGTTCCTCGTAATGGTTCGGAGTTCCACTGCGGCCGTGATTCGCAGCGTGGCGCGCGTGTCGACGGTGTCCTGCGCGCACTTCAGGTTCCGGATAATCTATCCTCAGCGCGTGCCATGTGTCTAACAGATAATCTTCGGGCGCGCTTAAATCCTTGCAATAGCCGGAAATTGTTGTAGAATCCAACTGTTTAATTGGTAAAAAAGCGGCCGAGTCTTGGCACTTGAAGACGTGATTTATAATGATGAAACCTGGAAACGATCTACATCTATCGGAAAGGATGGGTTCGTGCGAATTTCAATGACAGTGGTATTTGCATTCGCGATCGGCTTGCTTGCATGCAAAGGCGATCAGGGACCGTTGGGTCCACGGGGCGACCAGGGCGTTCAGGGTGCCCAGGGTGTGCAGGGCGTCCAGGGTGTGCAGGGCGTCCAGGGTGTGCAG
>JAPPBT010000054.1 GCA_026702745.1 Gemmatimonadota bacterium | reverse complement strand
CGTCGTGTTCCGGTCGATGAGCCGCGTGAAGACGCCGCCCAGGGTCTCGATGCCCAGCGATAGCGGCGTGACGTCGAGCAGGAGCACGTCCTTCACGTCACCCGAGAGCACCGCGCCCTGGATCGCCGCGCCGATGGCCACGACTTCGTCCGGGTTCACGCCGCGGTTGGGCTCCTTGCCGAAGAGTTCCTTGACGATCTCCTGCACCTTGGGCATGCGTGTCGAGCCGCCCACGAGCACCACCTCGTCGATATCCGAGGCCGAGAGGCCCGCGTCGGAAATCGCCTGCCGGCACGGCGCCACTACCCGCTGGATCAGCGGATCCACGAGCTGCTCGAGCTGGGCCCGCGTCATGGAGCGGTTCAGGTGCTTGGGACCGGAGGCGTCCGCCGTGATGAAGGGCAGGGCGATTTCGGTCTGTCCCGCGGTCGAAAGCTCGCACTTGGCCTTCTCGGCCGCTTCCTTCAGGCGCTGCAGGGCCATGGCGTCGTTGCGTAGGTCGATGCCGGCTTCCTTGTTGAACTCGTCCGCCAGGTAGTCCACGACCGCGTCGTCCAGGTCGTCGCCGCCCAGGTGGGTGTCGCCGTTGGTCGCCATGACTTCGAAGACGCCGTCACCGATTTCAAGGATCGAAATGTCGAAGGTGCCGCCGCCGAGGTCGAAGACCGCGATCTTCTCGTTGCTCTTCTTGTCGAGCCCGTAGGCCAACGACGCGGCCGTCGGCTCGTTGATGATGCGCTTGACGTCCAGGCCGGCGATGCGGCCGGCGTCCTTGGTGGCCTGGCGCTGGCTGTCGTTGAAGTACGCCGGCACCGTAATCACGGCCTCCGTGACGGTCTCGCCCAGGTAGTCCTCGGCCGTCTGCTTCATTTTCTGCAGGACCGCCGCGGAGATCTCCGGGGGCGAGTACGTCTTGTCACTGATCTGTATGCTGACCTGGCCGTTCGAACCTTCCACCACGCTGTAGGGCATGCGGGTGCGCTCGTCGGGCACCTCTTCGAAACGGCGTCCCATGAACCGCTTGACGGAGTAGACCGTCGCGTCGGGGTTGGTGACCGCCTGCCGTTTGGCCGTCGCGCCGACGAGCCGTTCGCCGTCCTTCGAAAAGCCCACGACGGAGGAGGTGGTCCGGCTGCCTTCCGCGTTCGGCACCACGGTCGGCTCGCCGCCCTCCACCACCGCTACGCAGGAGTTGGTCGTGCCCAGGTCGATTCCAATGATCTTGCCCATGTGTTTCGCTCCTTAGAAACGGGTAAAGCCCGTCTCCGCGTGGAGACGAGCCGTGCCCGCTTACGTGATGAGGCGGGTGCTCCCGCCCCGGGTTTTTTCGGACCTGCTTGGACCCGCTTGGACCCGCTTGTACCCGTCCAGTCCCCCGGTCGGAGGACGGGCGGGTTCGTCCACTTCCGGCCGCGCGGCCTCAGGCCACGGTAATCGGAATCTGCCTGGGCTGCGACTCCTTCGTCTTCCGCAGCGTGAGGTTCATGACGCCGTCCTTGTACGTGGCGTCGATCGATTCGGTATCCACCGCGTCCGGCACCGGAAACGCGTGCTCGAACTTTCCGCGGGGCCGCTGCTCCGCGTCGCCGTTGAGACCGAAGGGACTCTTGCGTTCGCCGCTGATGGTGAGCACGCCCTTTTCCAGGCTGATCGACACGTCCTCCGAAGCTACGCCCGGAAGGTCGACCGCGACCATAAAAGCGTCCTCGGTCTCGTGGGTGTCCACGCGGGGCGACCAGCGTGCCTGGAATCCGGACCGTAACGCTAACGGCCGGAACATGCCGTCGAGTTCGGTCCGCAGGTTATGCAGGTTCGTCAGTGGGAATATGGTCGTCGTTCTCATGATGCTCCTCCTTTTAAAGTTACCAACTGACCTCTTCACGATCTCTTTACCGTCTCTTCACCGTCTCTCTGCAATCTCTTTGCCGCCTTTCGGAACCGAATGGCCATCCCCGGCGTACATTAGTTAAGAAACGCGGGTGATACGGCAGTTCCGTCATCTGCAATGTAATTAGCGCAAAGACCGTGCCAGTTCGAATGGATGCATCCGAAAGAAAGTAAGGGGAGTATCGTAAGTCGTTGAAAGTGAGCCGGTTAGTTTGTTTGAAAAAAAGCGCAGGTTTTGCACGGTGGAATTTGACTAATCTACGTAAGAGCACATCGGATATGCCAAATTGGCAGAACATGACAAAATGGCATATCGTGACTGCCAACAATACATGCGCAACAGGGCTGGCAGGGAGGTGATTCGGTATGAAACTGACTACGAAGATCCAGGTCAGAGACGATGAGTCGCTCGACTTGTACCTGAAAGAGATCGGCGATACGGAGCTGCTCACGCCCGAGGATGAGGAGGATCTGGCCCGCCGCATCCGGGACGGCGACGAGAAAGCACTGGAGACCATGATTCACGCGAACCTGCGTTTCGTCGTCGTGGTGGCCAAGCAGTACCAGAACCAGGGCCTCGCCCTTTCAGATCTGATCAGCGAAGGGAACATCGGCCTGATGAAAGCCGCGCGCCGTTTCGACGAGAAGAAGGGATTCAAGTTCATCTCCTACGCGGTCTGGTGGATCCGGCAGGCGATCCTCCACGCACTGGCCGAGCAGGCCCGGCTGATCCGGCTGCCCGTCAACAAGATCGAGGAACTGCGCCGGATCGAGCGTTCCATCAAGAAGCGTGAAGCCGAAATGGCCCAGGCCGGGGAAACATCCGGGGACGGCGGCGACGAGATTGAGGAGCGGAGTTACGGCAAGGGCCGCCATTCCGCCCTGCCGGAATGGGCAAGCACGCCGCTATCGCTGGACGCGCCGGTGGGTGACCAGGATGCCTATACCCTGATGGACCGGCTTCGCGACCAGGACAGCAAGATGCCGGACGAGGCACTGCAGGAAGAGCTGCTGCGGACGGAAGTGAGGCGTGCGGTATCGAACCTGACCGATCGCGAGAGCGAGGTGTTGAACCTGTACTTCGGCCTGAACTCGGACCGGCCGTACACGCTGGAAGAGATCGGGGTTCGATTCGGCCTGACGCGGGAACGGATCCGCCAGATCAAGCAGAAGGCCATCAACAAGCTGCGCCATACCCGCCACGGCAGCCGCCTGGCCGCCTACGCGGACTAAACGCAGCCTGCTAGTAAACTGCGGCGTCACGTGAACTCTTGAACGGATTTGACACGATCCGTCTGCCATTGCCCCGGCGGGAGTTCACCGGCGCCGCTTTTTTATTGTTATTTCTCGCCGCGCTTCTCCCGCTCCATGTACATGTCGAAGTCCATCTTCTCGTACCATCCGCCTTCGACGAAACGCAACATGGGCGCGAAGAGATCAGGGCTGTAGTATCCCTTGACGGGCAGGAGAGGACGTCCATCCGAGGTAAGAAACCACGTGGTGGGATAGCTGCTCACCCGGAACACCAGGGCCAGCTGGTACTCCGTCAGGGTCCGGCCTTCGATGATCAGCGGGCGGGAGGACTCCGCGTTCAGCTTCACCGGGATGAAGGATCTGCTCAGTTGCTTCAGGACGGCCTCGTCCCGATAGGTCTTCTCATTCATCCTTTGGCAGTTGGGACACCAGTCGGTATAAAAGTTGACGATGATGAGCTTGCCGGAGTCTTTGGCCAGCGCGAGGGCCTTGTCGAGCCGTTGCCAGTCGGGTTCGGCCGGTTTCTTCTCATTGACTTCACCGGCCGAGGCGACCGGAACGCCAATCGTCGCACCGGCACCGATCGCCATGCAGAACATGACCACGAGGAAGGCTGCCAGGGCGGTACCTGGCCGTCGTCCAGCGCATCTTTTCACGGACCGCATTCCGATTACTATTGGTTGGTTGAACGACACAGATTGGAATCCCGGATGGGCAAGTCATCGATCGTCTTGGTAACGACATTACTAATTGCTTAACCTACGATCTTCAGGCAGAAAGTCAAGCCGAAACCCCTCCCCCGCGCCGACGAGATAGGCCTTGTCATCCCCTTCCACTCCCTCCATATTGTAGGGATCCGTCAGACTTCAGTAAGTGCAGTACGCCATTCAGTTGCAGCATAATCAACGCACTTCCGAAATCCCGGTGCATCCAGTCAAAGCACGCCAGGCAAACAGCACAACTGGTGCACGGCGTTTTCGTTGAGACGACCCCCATGACGATGCTCGAAACTACCTATCGGCAGGCCTTCGGCCAGTCGGCCGCGCTGTACGAGCGCGCGCTCGAGCGGTTCCCCAACGGGGTGACCCACGACGGCCGGTTCATGCGCCCTTTCCCGGTATACATCGACCGCGCCCAGGGGTCGCGCAAGTGGTCGGTGGAGGGCCGGGAGGTCATCGACTACTGGATGGGGCACGGATCCCTGATTCTTGGGCACAGTCATCCGGTAATCGTCGAAGCGATCGCGGAGCAGGCGGCTCGGGGCACCCACTACGGCGCCTGCCACGAACTCGAGATCGAATGGGCGGACCTGATCCGGCAGCTCATGCCCTCCGCGGAGACGGTCCGGTTTGTTTCATCCGGCACGGAAGCGACGCTCATGGCCATCCGGCTGGCGCGGACCTTCACGGGACGGCGCAAGGTCATCAAGTTCCGGGGGCATTACCACGGCTGGCACGACCAGGTGCTGGACGGGGTCGGACCGGAGAACAAGCAGCCCATGCCGGGCGTGTTGCGGGAGGTATTCGATACGCTGATCAGCCTGCCGGAGGTCAACCTGGACCGCGTGGCGGACGTCCTCAGGCGCGACAACGACGTCGCCTGCCTCATCCTGGAACCGACGGGCGCCATGTTCGGCGGCGTGGAGTTGTCCGATGACATCGTCCCAGGGCTGCGGGAACTCACCGAGCGGCACGGCGTGATCTTCGTCATGGACGAGGTGGTCACGGGGTTCCGGTGCGCGCCGGGCGGCGCGCAGGAGTATTACGGAGTCCGGCCGGACCTGAGCACGCTGGCCAAGATCGTGGCCGCGGGACTGAACGGCGGCGCCCTGGTGGGTCGCGCGGACATCCTGGAACTGCTGGAACTTCGGGACGACGCGGAGTGGCAGACCGACAAGAAGATGCTGCACTACGGGACCTTCAACGCGAACCCTCTTTCCGCGGCCGCGGGCATCGCCATGCTCAGGCGCATCGCCGATGGCCGCGACATCGCCGTCGCCAACGAACGGGCGGCACAGCTGCGCACCCGCATGTCGGAGGTGCTGGCCGCCAACGGACTGGACGACTGGCGGGTCTACGGCTCCTTCTCCGGGTTCAAGATCCTGTCGGCGGGGACAGCCACCGCGGACCGCCGGGGCGACGCGGACATGCTGCACGCCATACGCCAGGCGCTGCTCCTGAACGGCGTGGACTGCATGGGGGTCGACGGGCTCACTTCTTCGGTCCATACCACCGAAGACGTGGAACGCACGGCCGAGGCCTTTGACGGCGCGATTTCGCTGCTTAAGCGGGCGGGGACATTCCCTTGACAGCAGGTATAATCCCTTGACAGCGGGGGTGTCCGCGCGTAGGTTGCGCCGGTGCTTTAACAAGCCTTTCCCATCCAACGATCCGATCAAGGAGAACAGACATCATGGCGACAGAAAGAGCCGGTGCGGCGACCTTTCAAGGCAATGGACTGACCCTGGTAGGCGACGAGGTGAAGGTGGGAGACGCGGCGCCGGACTTTTCCGTGCTGGCCGACGACCTTTCCGCCGTTACCCTGGCGAGTTATGAGGGCAAGGTGAAGGTCATCTGCCTCGTGCCGTCCCTCGACACACCGGTTTGCGACACCGAAATCCGCCGGTTCAATCAGGAAGCCGCGGGCCTCGGCGACAACGTGGCGGTGCTGGCGGTCAGCGCGGACCTGCCCTTCGCCCAGAAGCGCTGGTGCGGCGATGCGGGCGCCGACAACGTGACGGCGCTTTCCGACCACCGCGACACTTCCCTGGGCGTGGCCTACGGCGCCGTGATCAAGGAACTGCGCCTGCTGTCGCGCGCCGTATTCGTCATCGACGCTTCCGACACCGTGCGGTACGTGGAGTACGTAACGGAAATTACCGAAGAACCGGATTACGACGCCGCCCTGGCGGCCGCCCGCGCCTCCGTCTGAGTACGCCCTGGCGGCCGCCCGCGCCGCCGTCTGAGTACGGACCAGTCAGCGCGATCCGGCCAGACCGACCGGTAAACTGCGATCCAATCCTTCAGAAGCGGCCGGGGACGATACGCCACCCCGGCCGTTTTCTCATTTCCAGATGAGGTACTAAAGCCATGGCCGAACTCACCTATCACGCGCATGCCAGCTACTCGCTGTCGGACGGCAGCCACGACCTGCTGTTCGATCCCTTCATCACGGGCAATCCCCTGGCGACGATTTCAGCCGACGACCTGAATCCCGACTACATCCTGCTGACCCACGGGCACGGCGACCATATCGGCGACGCGGTGCCCATCGCCCGGCGGAGCGGTGCGACGATCATCGCCTCCTTCGAACTCGCCAACTACTGCGAGGCCCAGGGCGCCGAAACGCACGATTTGGGGATCGGCGGTGCGTACGCCTTTCCCTTCGGGCG
This sequence comes from Gemmatimonadota bacterium, assembly GCA_026702745.1. NCBI lineage: Bacteria > Pseudomonadati > Gemmatimonadota > Gemmatimonadota bacterium. The sequence continues at coordinate 18,377 of JAPPBT010000054.1, read as the reverse complement.
CGTCAAGCTCACGCAGGCGACCCACAGTTCGTCGATCACCGCGGACGACGGGACCATCGTGTACCTGGGCAATCCGGCGGGCATCATCGTGCGGTTCGACGGGAAGACGATCTACAACACGGGCGACACGGGGCTCTTCGGTGACATGGCCCTGATCGGCCGACTGGAGAAGCCGGACGTGGTGATCATGCCCATCGGGGACAACTACACCATGGGGATCGACGATGCCGTGGAGGCGGTGCGCATGATCGGCGCCGGCACCGTGATCCCGGTCCACTACAATACCTTCCCGGTGATTGAGCAGGACCCGAATGAGTTCGTTGACAAAGTGGGCGACCTGGCCCGCTGCGTCGTGTTGAAACCGGGCGAGTCGGTCCGGTTGTAGGGGAGTCATGAAACCAGGGGCCGTCGCAGCGCGTCAGCCGAACGGTCAAGCAAGCCGCGCCGCCTCACTCACTGAAGCCGCCGCAGCCGCACGGCCATCATGGGCGGTGTTTCCCTGAAGTTCGCCCAGGATAACTCGCGGTCGGCTTCCACGCTTTCGTCGAAGGCGCGTTCCTCCAGACCGTCCAGCACGAACCCCGCTTCGAAACACGAGGCCAGCAGTGCGGACAGGGGCCGGTGAAAGATCAAGTTGGGCACGGGCTGGCCCACGATGGCCAGTCCCTCGAAGGGCTGCGGCGTCAGATAACGGTCGATCTTGATCCCGACTTTCTGAATCATTCTCCCATCCTGGTCTACCTGCTCCGCATACCGAACAGCGTACGGCGCCTGGAAGCACGGGTGTGTGAGGCTGAAGACGAAAACGCCGCCAGGTTTCAGTAGGCCGTGCACGGCGCCGAACATCGGTCCGACCTCGGCCATGTCCATGACGGCCATGTTGGATACGGCCGCATCGAAGCTATTCCTCCCCAGTCCTTCCAACTCCTTCGTATCCGTCACGTCGATCACGCAGTAGTCGATTTCGCCCGCGGTTTCGTTTTCTGATGCACCGGTCCCATGGCCTTCCGAATGATTCCGCGCCTTTTCGATCATCCCGGCGCTTCCGTCGATCGCCGTGACCCGTGCGCCCAGCCCGGCGAGAAAACGCGAGAAGTTCCCGTTCCCGCAAGCAATGTCCAGCACTTCGTCCCCGGGTTCAACGGCCAGCAGCCGATCCATGGCGGGCCGCACCAGCAGGTTGTGGAAATCGTTGCTGTGTTCGCCCATGTAGTCGTCCCAGAATCCGGCGTTCATGTTCCATCTACTCTGCGCGTCCTCGGCCAGTTCAGGCCAGTCTGACGTGGGCATGTTGGCTCCTTTACTCGAACACCCGCATGGGCGGATCTTCCACCGGAAGGCCGTGTTCCGCCGCCCATGCGCGCAAGGGCACGTCGTCTCCTTCCCGGGGCTGGCAGAAGAGTTGCGCCGTGATTGGATCCATGCTTTCGAGCACCTCATCGGACGGCGTGGGATGCTACTGGGCCCACCAGCGGTAGGCGTAGCTGACGAGGAGTACCTTGGTGGTATCGCGGGTAAAGTTGACGGCGGGCGTGTGATAGGTGCTGGTGCTGAAGATATAGGCGTCGCCTGCCTCGAGCGCCGGTTCGACGAACTCCGGAGGATCGAGCGCGCCCTTCTTGAACCGCAGGGCCTCGTTCAGCCTGTGGCTGCCGGGGACGAGCATGGTCACCCCCGCGTCGGGCGAGGGGAAGTCCGTCAGGCAGTAGCCCACCCGGATCGCCACCGTGCCACGGATGGGGTGGTCCGGCGTGAAGTTGTTGAGGTCACGGTGCCAGTTTCGGAAGGAGCGGCCGTCGCCGTCCGGATAGAGCGGCTCGTCGGAAGCGGCCTGGGGGTACTTGTAGATGAGATGTCCCCGCATGAGGTGGATGTTGTATGAAAGCAGTTGGACGACCAGGGGTACCGTGCGGCTGTTGGTGGTGAGTTCGACCAGGGCGTCGTCCAGGGCGAGATCCATGTAGCGGTTGGCGTAGTAGTTGTGTATGGGCCCGGCGGTCTCCATGAACCGGTCACCGACGGCCATGACCCGGTTCCGCAGATCGTCGTCGATGGCGTTCTTGACGATCAGGTAGCCGTGTTCCCGGAAGTGTGCCCGCTGATCGGGAGTAAGGGGTGTGAATTCCATACTGTTTCCTCGAAGTTGTTCTCCGGGTGGACGTCGGAAAAACACAGGCGGCATGGGCAAATATAGAAGCCGGCAAACGGCCCGTCAACGTTCCGGTGCTTTAGTCGCGACGCCAGCCTACGGCGCTGCCTCCTGCCGTCCGAGGTCGGCTTCTTGCGGCACTGCCTCCTGCCGTCCGAGGTCGGCTTCTTGCGGCACTGCCTCCTGTCGTCCGAGGTCGGTGTTCCGAATTTCGTCAGTCAACACACCGGTTTTATACACTACTTTTTCCACATTCCACCGAAATTTACAAGGATTTAACCTCCGGGAAATATCCCTGTAACAGATGGGGGCTATATTGGAAGCTCAGTATTACATGAACGTTTCCAATCCATCACAACAGGGAGGTTTTCCGTATGTCCCTTAGCGGCATATTACGTATCGCTGCATGCCTGGCACTTGCGGTTCCCGGCGCGGCTTTCGCGCAGGAAGAGGCGGCGGCCCCGGCGGCTGTGCTGAATTCCGGAGATACCGCCTGGATGCTCGTCAGCTGCGCCCTGGTGCTGCTCATGCTGCCCGGCCTGGCCATGTTCTACGGCGGGCTCACGCGCACCCGGAACGTGCTGGGCACCATGATGCACAGCTTCGCGGCCATGGGCATCATGGGCGTGCAATGGGTGGTCTTCGGATTCGCCCTGGCCTTTGGCGCGAGTGCGATCATACCGGGCGTCCTCGGCTGGAGTTCAGACTACTTCCTGCTGGGCGGCGTCGACCCCGGAACCCTCTGGGACGGAACGAACATCCCCACGTACCTGTTTGCTATGTTCCAGGGCATGTTCGCCATCATCACCCCCGCCCTGATCGCCGGGGCCATCGCCGAACGCGTGAAGTTCGGCGCCTACTGCCTGCTGATCCTGCTCTGGGGTTTCGTGGTGTACGAACCCCTGTGCTACATGGTATGGAACGCGGACGGCATGCTCTTCAAGGACGGCGCCATTGACTTCGCCGGCGGCACGGTGGTGCACATATCTTCCGGTGTGGCGGGCCTGGTGGCCGCCATGGTGCTCGGCCCCCGTCTCGGTTATCCCGGACGGGCCATGAAGCCCAACAACCTGACCATGACCCTCATCGGCGCGGGCCTGCTCTGGATCGGCTGGTTCGGCTTCAACGCCGGTTCCGCCGTATCCGCGGGAGAAACGGCCGTCCAGGCCCTGACGGTGACCCAGATCTCCGCCGCCGCGGGCGCCGTGGGCTGGATCGTTACGGAGCTGATCCACCATGGCAGGGCCTCAAGCCTCGGCATCGTCTCCGGCATCCTGGCCGGCCTGGTCGCAATCACGCCCGCCGCGGGCAGCGTGACTCCGGCCTGGGCCCTGGTGTTCGGCTTCGGCGCCGCCGTGGTCTGCTTCCTGATGGTACAGCTCAAGGGCAAGCTGGGTTACGACGATACGCTCGACGTCTTCGCCATACACGGCATCGGCGGCATGTTCGGCGCCCTTCTCGTCGGCCTGGTCGCCACAGACGTCGGCGGCTGGTCGCAGTTCCTGATCCAGATCAAGGGCGTGGTCATCGCCATCGCGCTGTCGGCCGTCGGCACGGGCGTCCTCGTGTGGTTGATCGACCGGACGATCGGGCTCCGCGCCACGGACGAGGACCAGCTGGTCGGCCTGGACCACTCCCAGCACGGGGAGGATGGTTACGGACTGACTCACCTGTAGTCGGCCACGCTGAGGTCACGGCCGGGAACAGGCCCGAATCTATCATTAGACCATTACTTCAGGAGTCGTCAGACCTATGAAACTAATCGTAGCCATCATCAGACCGGAGAAGCTCGACGACGTCCGGAACGCGCTCGACGAGAAAGGCATCCCCGGCATGACCCTGTCCAGGGTGTCGGGGCATGGCCGCACCGCCCATCGCACGGGGCTTTACCGGGGACAGGAGATCGACATCCCCCTCGCGGCCAAGATACGCATGGAAATCGCCGTCACCAACGATCAGAAGGACGAGATCGTGGACGTAATCTGGAAGGCCGCCAGGTCGGGCGGCGACCGGACGGGAGACGGCAAGATATTCGTCGTGCCCGTCGAAGAAAGCATCCGCATCAGCAGCGGGGAACGCGGCGAGGACGCGGTGTAGCGGAGCGTTCTGGCTGCTGTGTTGGGAAGTGATGTATGGGGTAATATGAAAGTACGTAAGTAATGACCGCCGGTCCGGTGGCGTCATCGGGCCGGCGGTTTCTTTCCCCTGGCTTCGGACCGGCGGTTTCCAGCCAGAGGCCGACTCAACCCCCCTGGTCCACGAACTGCACGTGGGTGTTCGGAGTATAGACTTCGCCTTCCGTGTACGGCCGTTCTTCTTCATCCGTCCTTATGACGGTCAATTCCAACTTTCGGTTCTCGCAGTCGCCGAACAGCAACAGGGAATTCCTGTACGGATCACCCACCAGGAAATCACGATAGACCCACGTCCCTCCCGGTTCGATGGGGTCGATAACGTATTCGAAAATGTCATCTTCCTCCTCGACGGCGGCACTCCAACTGGTGAATCCATCACTTGGTGAATTGCACTGGAAACGCGGCAGGACCACAATGATCGGCTGATCCATCTGGTTGCGAAAACCCCAGTCCACAAAGTAGAATCCTTCGTAGCTCCTTTTTATAATGGTAAGTACCACCTCGATCGGCGGGTCATCATTCGTACCGACGGTCGGAATCGGGTTCGGCGGCGGGTGATTCTTTGTTATGGGCGACCGGACCGGATCAGGCTCCGAAACCGGATTACTGCAGCACAAGGCAAAGGCGGCCATGGTGAGGTATAGTGTTTGTTTTGTCATGTCTCGCTAAAGTGCCTCAGCCCGCGCCCTGAGATCTTCAATTCCCGCCGTCATCGCCCTCAGGCGCGGGCTATCCGACTGCATGATCCGTTCGTGGGGCTCCAGGGTAAAGGGACTGAACCGCTTGATGGACGCCAGGTGGGCGTCCGAAGTGGGACGGGCCGCGTACTTGAGGGCGACATAGCGCCTTCGCCCGGCCTTGCCGTAGACGGCGTGGTAGAGGCTCTGGTTAAATACGACCGCGTCGCCGGGGTCCGTCTCGAGGGGATGGCAGGGCACCTCGTTCCCCGGAGAGCCGAAGAAAGCGGGATCGTCGAGTCCGTGCCGCTGCTGGAACGGCGTGAGTTCCTCGTGGAATGGTGACCGGTGCGATCCGGGTATGACGCGCAGTGCACCCGCGTCCTTCCGCATGGGATCCAGGTACATCATGATCTTGATGCGCAGGTAGCCGAGCTCCTGCGGCCCGGGCCGGTCCGCGTGCCAGTGGTGGAAGGGCCGCCGGGTCATGGTGCCCTGTACGCCTTCCGACCCCGACCAGATCATGTCCTGGCCGAGCAGCTGCACCATGGGCGTATAGATACGGTCGTCCTCGATCATGGGCATGGCGGCCGGATGCAACTCCAGGAACGGCGCGATGGACACGTGCTCATCCTCCGTGGGCGGATGTCTCAGTTCCGCCGTCCATATCTCGTCCGCCAGGCGTCCAAGCTCTTCGGTTTCAACTTCATCCAACACCTGCCTGAGCACGATAAACCCGAACACCCTGAAATGATGGATCTGGTCTTCTGTCAGCATTGCGGGATCCCTGCCTACTGGTGGATTACGTGGCCGCGTGATACAGCACCGCGTGATGCCCAAAGAAGGTCTTGAACAATAGCCGTATCCTTAATAACATGGGATCATTGCGGACCGCAAGACCAATTCAGCCTGACACGAAACTTGCGCGGCGCGGCCTGCTCATGCGCAGCCTGCTTTGCGAGGTGTGGCCAACCCTGGCGCGGCCCTTGCCCTGCGCGGTACGGTGCGGCGCGGCCTGCTCATGCGCGACCCGCTCATGCGCAGTCTCCCTTGCACGGTTTGGCCGTCTTATGTACGGACTGCCGATGTACGGCGCCGCCAACCATGTGCCGTCAACCAATCACGGGATCTATTGACCATGGCTCTTACCGAAGGCAAGACCGTAAAAGGAAAGAAGGACGGATACTGGATCACCTATTACGCCAACGGAAACAAGCGCAGCGAAGGCAACTACCGGATGGGCGTGAAGGACGGGAACTGGATCCAGTACTACAGCAACGGCAATAAGAAGAGCGAAGGACGGTTCAAGAACGGTCTCAACGAGGGCTGGTACGTCTGCTGGCACGAGAACGGAACCAGGCAGTGGGAAGGCGACTATGGGCCCCACGTGGGCAAGTCCTATGACGGCAAGAAAGAAGGTCGTTGGCAGTGTTATTCGGCGAAGGACGGCGAGACCGTGTGGCGCATCATCGATTACAAGCACGGTACGCGTACGCGTCCCGACGTACACCCCCTCGGACCGTGTTTAATGTGCGGTGATCCCATCCACGATCCTGATACCGATCGGTGCCCGGCGTGCAACCGCCCGTGAAACCCCGGATGTCGCGCCGCGCATTTCTCCAGTCGTCGACCGTCGCGGGCCTGGGCCTGGCGGCGGGCTGTAACCCGGCGCCTCCACCCGGCGTGATCTTCAAGGGATGGGTGTACGAACCCGACCTGGTCCGGGAGAACCTCGACTACTTCGAGCGGCAGACCGGCATCCGGGTGGACTACAACGCGGTGTCGGGCAACTACCACGACAAGATGGTGGCGCTGCACGTGGGCGGGGCGCCCATGGAGTGCTGCTACGTCCGCGACGACGACTTTGCCGAATGGGTCGAGGCCGGCTGGCTGCGTCCCTGCGACGACCTCCTGGCCGCCGATCCAGATATGTCCGCGACGACCGCGGATCTCTTCCCCTACAACCTCTCGTCCATGACCTACGGCGGCCGCCGCTACGGGCTGCCGTACTACACCGACTTCAACATCTGGATCTACAACGCGCCCATGCTCGAGGCGGCGGGGTTCGATGCCCCGGCCCGCACTCTCGACGAACTGACCGAGCAGGCCGTCAAGGTCCGGGAAGCGCGGGTCCGCACGCCGTCCGGGGACGTCATCGAGTACCCGATCATGCTGAATTTCCGGCAGAGCGTGCTGGGATTCCTGGACTGGTGGACGCTCAACTACGCCAGCGAGGCGACGCTGTTCGACGAAGACCTCAACCCCACCTTTCCGGACGACGAGGACCGCCGGGCAGAGACCATCCTGCAGTGGCTCACCGACGGCATCCATCGTCACCGCATCATCTCCCCGTCGTCGCTCACCGCGGGGCAGATGCGGGACCACGTCGCCAGCGGCCGCCAGGTCTACGGCATCCTCAACAAATACGACCTGGAGTACGTGAACAATCGCCGGAACTCGGTGGCCGCGGACGATGAGTTGAAGCGTCGGGGATCCGACGCGCTGCACGCGAAGGTGTACCGGATGGCGCCGGTGCCGTCCATCTCGGCAGAACAAAACGGCACCCTGGGCTGGACGCGCATGTATTGCCTGACGTCGAGATGCCGGGAAGACCGGATGCAGGACGCCTGGGCCCTGATGAAGTTCCTGGGCGCGAGGGACGCGGAAGGGGAGTACTACACGGCGCGGCGCTGGTTCCGCCTGCGGGGACTGGGTTTCGCCTACCGGTCGCTGCTGGACGATCCGGACATCGTCGCCCAGACGGAACAGTGGGGTGAGATCGACAAGGTCCGGGAACAGTCCCGCTACGTCCGGCCGCGGGAGAACATCAAGGCGCCGTGGTTTCCCGACTTCAAGATCTACTACCAGCCGGAGATCCAGAAAGTCCTCCTGGGACAGCAGTCCGCCCGCGACGGACTCGGCAAAATCGCGCAGCGCTGCCGCCAACTGATCACGGATTGGAGCTGAACACGCAGATATGACCGTACTGAGACCCTCTCTACTCATGACGCGGACGCGGGATTTCCTGCCCCTGCTGCTGAACCTGCCGGCGGTGATCCTGCTCCTTGCCTTCATCGCCTATCCCATCGGCATCTCCTTCTGGATGAGCCTGCACCGATACAACCTGCGCCGGCCCGACCAGGTGTACTTCCACGGCCTGGAGAACTACGCGACCATCCTCGCGAGTCCCGAGTTCTGGAACGCACTGTGGATCTCGCTGTACTTCACCTTCATGGCGGTCCTCCTGGTCATCGTGATCGCCATGGCCATCGCCCTGCTGCTCCACGAGTCCTTCCGCGGCCGCGGCGTCGTGCGCGCTTTGCTGCTCATTCCCTGGGCCATCCCGGGTGTGGTCAACGGCCTGATGTGGGCGGGGCTGCTCGGTGATTACGGCGCCTTCAACGCCATGCTGGCGGACGCGGTCGCCACCGTCAACTACCTGTTCGGTGTAAACATTGTATATACGGGCTTGGCCTCGCCCTTCGTTGCGCTGAACGCCGCCATCGGCGCCCACGTGTGGCGCAGCGTGCCCTTCGCCTGCATCATCTTCCTGGCGGCGATCCAGGCCATTCCGACGGAACAGTACCGGGCCGCCCGGGTGGACGGCGCCACGTCGTGGAACCGCTTCCGGTTCATCACCCTGCCCTGGCTGTACCACGCCGTGCTCGTCGTCGCCATCTTCGAGACCATGAACGGCTTCCGGGCCTTCGACCTGATCTATGCGCTCACGGGCGGCGGGCCCGGCGACGCGACTCACGTCATCGCCTGGCAGACCTACAAGGAGGCCTTCGCCCGGCTCGATTTCGGCGGGGCCAACGCCTATTCGTACCTGATCACGCTGATTACCATGACACTGGCCATCATCTATATCCGGCTGCTGTACCGCCGCGGACTCGTACAGGGATAGGGAACTGCCATGTGGCGACGCGCCTCGCTCTACATATACGCATTGGCGGCCGTGATCTACCTGACCCTGCCCTTCGCCTGGGTGGCGGCCGTCAGTTTCATGCCCGAACGGGAGGTGACGCAGCAACGCTGGTGGCCCGAGGAGCCCACCACCGGCAACTACAGCCTCTATTTCGACGTGGAGGGTCGGACGGCGGACGTGGGCGCCGCCATCGCCCGGCAGTTCCCCCGGGCCATCGTCAACAGCCTGATCATCGGGACCGCGGTGATGTTCCTGAACCTGACCTGCGGTTCCCTGGCGGCCTATGCCCTCTCGCGCCTGCCGTTCCGGGGCAACCTGCTGCTCCTGCTGTTCTATCTCGGTTCGCGGAGCGTGCCGGGTGTGGCCATCATGATCCCCATGTACCTGCTGATGCGGAGCTACGGACTCCTGGACACGCACCTGTCGGTGATCCTTTCCCACACGACCTTCACCCTGCCCTTCACCATCTGGATCCTGAAGGGCTATTTCCAGACCGTGCCCCTGGACCTGGAACGGGCCGCGCGGGTCGACGGCTGCACGCCGCTGGGCGCGCTGCTGCGGGTGTTTCTGCCAGTAACCACGCCTGGACTGGTGGCCGTGGGGATTTTTGCCTTCATCGCGTCCTGGGGGGAATTCCTCTTCGCTCTGCTCTTCACCACCACCATTGCTTCAAGACCGGTGACGGTGCTGGCGTCGGATTTTGCCCAGGAACTAGGGGTGCCTTTCACGGTTATCGCCGCGGGCGGCGTGCTGGTCATCCTCCTGCCCCTGGTCCTGTCCTTCATCTTCCAGCGGCTTATCATCCAGGGCATCGGCGGGTCGGTGACGGGATGAACGGTCAGTGGGGCAGTGTGGTGTACAGATGATCCCGCGGCCGGTTCATCGTTAATTGAGGAGAAACTTCATTGGCACGAGTCCGGTTGAACAACCTTACGAAGCACTTCGGCGACGTGGTAGCCGTGGACGACGTCACGCTGGACATCGCCGACCGCGAGTTCCTGACGCTCCTGGGACCGTCGGGGTGCGGCAAGACCACCTTGCTCAACATGATCGCCGGGCTGGAGTCACCCACGGTGGGAGAGGTGTGGTTCGACGACCGAAACGTGACGGACGTGCCGCCCGAGCGGCGGGACATCGCCATGGTATTCCAGACCTACGCCCTCTATCCCCACATGAGCGTCTTCGACAACGTGGCCTTCGGACTCAAGATGCGCGGGGTGCCCGTGGAGGATCGGAAGCGGCTCGTGCTGGCGGCGTCAAAGACCATGGAGATCGAACACCTGCTGGACCGCAAGCCTCGTGCGCTGAGCGGCGGGCAGCGGCAGCGGGTCGCCCTGGCCCGCGCCATCGTCCGCGATCCGGGCGTGTTCCTCCTCGACGAACCGCTGTCCAATCTGGACGCGCAGCTTCGCGTGGTGATGCGCACGGAACTGAAGCGACTTCACGGCGAGCTGGAAATGACCTTCGTCTACGTCACCCACGACCAGGCCGAGTCGCTCATCCTCTCCGACCGGATCGTGGTCATGAAGGAGGGGCAGATCCAGCAGATCGGCACCCCCGAGTCCATCTACGACAGCCCCGCCAACACCTTCGTGGCCGGTTTTGTGGGGAGTCCGCCCATCAACCTGCTCAAGGGTACGCTGGAGCAGTCGGGAGGAGGCGGCTGGCGGGTGGTCGGCAAGGGATTCGCGTGCGACGTGGCGACGTCAATAATCGAGCGGATGGGACCGCCGGATCGAAGGGACGTATACCTGGGCGTGCGGGCGGAGGATATTGGGGTGGACGAGGTGCCGGCGTCACGAGGGTCGGCGTCACCAGGGTCGGACAGCGAGGTGCAGGAATCTGCGACTTCAGTAGCCCCTGCGGCTGATTCAATGGAGTCGGCCAGCGAGGAACGCGACACGCAACGGACCGCAGCCCGGGCAAAGGTCGTCGTGCGCGAACCCATGGGAAGTGACCTGTACCTGACGGTTGACGTCGGGGGCAACAACGTCAAGGTGCGCACCCGACCGGACGTTCGTTTCGACCGGGGCGACAGCGTCAGTCTTTCCTTCGATCCTGAGAAGCTACACCTGTTCGATGGGGAGACGGGGGTCAGCCTGTTGAACGTCCGTTAATTGGTGGACCTACCTCACTCGGCACCCCCCTCAATACTTCTGCTCATCCGGCGCGTTCGGCTGGCCCGGATGGGATCCGCCTGCGTTCTTGGCCGTGTTGCCGCCGTCCAGCGGCATGAGCGCCCCGGTGACCCAGCTGGAGGCATCGGAGGCGAGGAAAATGGCCAGCCCCTGGATGTCTTCCGATTTTCCCAGGCGGCCGATGGGTATGCCCCGCAGGTACGTGTCGCCCAGCTTGGCGTCGGCGTCGATGCGCTTGCGCAGGCCTTCGTTCATGATCTGGGCGCATACGATGGCGTTGACGCGCACGCCCTTGCTGCTCCACTCCGTGCTCATCTCCCGCGTCATCTGGGCTACGCCGCCCATGGCGATGCTGTAGGACATGTGGCCGCGGCCGAGGGCTGACAGCCCTGCGATGGACACGATGTTGATGATGCTGCCCCCTCCGGCCTTGATCATGCGCTTCGCGCCTTCCTGGCAGCAGACGTACCTTCCGACGACCAGGGTGTTCAGGGTCTGGATGAGCCCGGCCTCGGTGATTTCCAGCGGCAGCTGATTGATACCACCCTCCCCGGCGATATTGGCCAGTACGTCGATGCGTCCGTAGGTTTCGTCAAGCCGTGCGAACATCTTGCGGATCTGCGCGCCGTTGGAGACATCGCACACCACCGGTTCGGCGCGCCGGCCCAGGCGCTCGATCTCCCGGACCGTATCCTGCATGCCCTCTTCATTGATATCGGCCAGCATGAGATCCGCGCCCGCCTCGGCATAGGCGATGGACGTCGCCCTGCCCATGCCGGCGGCCGCGCCGGAGACCAGGGCCACGCGTCCGCTCAGGTCGAATAATGGATGAGACATTGCCACTCCCCCTTTGCATTTGAGGCTTCTTCGGCATATATTATATGGGTCGTTGCACCTATTTATCCAGTCGAAATTACGGCCAGTTATCTCGACGGACTTGCGAATGCCTCCCTTCACTGTCGTCTCCGATTACGAACCCCGGGGTGACCAGCCCAGGGCGATCGAGGAACTCGTCCAGGGCATAAACCGGGGGGACAGGCACCAGTGCCTCCTCGGGATCACGGGCAGCGGCAAGACCTACACCATGGCCCAGGTCATTGCCGAGTTGCAGAAGCCGACCCTGGTCATCTCGCCGAACAAGACCCTGGCCGCCCAGCTTTACGGCGAGTTCAAGGGGTTCTTCCCGAAGAACGCCGTCGAATACTTCATAAGCTACTACGACTACTACCAGCCGGAAGCGTACATGCCGGTTACGGATACCTATATCGAGAAGGATTCGTCGGTCAACGAGGACCTGGACAAGCTGAGGCTTCGGGCGACGAGCGCGCTGCTGGAACGGCGGGACGTGGTGATCGTGGCCTCGGTGTCCTCGATCTACAGCCTTGGATCGCCCGACGAGTGGAAGGAGTTCATCCTCCTCGTGGACCGCGGTGAGGCGTACGAGCGGGACATGATCATGCGCAAGCTGATCGACATGCACTACAACCGGAACGATTACGATTTCGCGCGGGGCACGTTCCGCGTGCGGGGCGACACCCTCGACATCCTGCCCGCGGACCAGGAAAAGGGCATCCGCATCGAGATGTTCGGCGACGAGGTCGACCGCATCACCGAATTCGATCCGCTGACGGGCGAGGTACTGGCCGAACGGGACCGCATCGCCGTCTACCCGGCCCGCCACTTCGTCACCACGGCGCCGCGCCTGGACCAGGCCATGAAGGCCATCGAGGAGGAGCTGGACGAACGGCTTCGGGTGCTGTACGACGAGAATAAGCTCCTCGAGGCCCAGCGGCTGGAACAGCGCACGCGCTTCGACCTGGAGATGATGCGGGAGATCGGGTTCTGCGCCGGCATCGAGAACTACTCCATGCACCTATCGGGGCGGTCCCCGGGCGAGCGCCCCTTCTGCCTCTTCGACTTCTTCCCCAACGATTTCCTGCTGGTCATCGACGAGTCCCACGTCTCACTGCCCCAGCTCCGGGCCATGTACAACGGCGACCGGTCGCGGAAGACCACGCTGGTGGAGCACGGATTCCGGCTGCCGTCGGCGCTGGACAACCGGCCGCTGACTTTCGAGGAGTTCGAGACGATGGTCAACCAGGTGATCTACGTCTCGGCCACGCCGGCCGACTACGAGCTGAGCCAGTGCCAGGGGGTGGTGGTCGAACAGATCATCCGGCCGACGGGGCTGATGGACCCGGAGATCAGCGTGCAGCCCGTGGAAAACCAGATGGACGATCTCCTGACCCGTATCCGGGAACGCGCGGACCGGCAGGAACGGGTGCTGGTGACGACGCTGACCAAGCGGATGGCCGAGGACCTGACCGACTATCTCCGGCAGTTGAACGTGCGGGTGCGCTATCTCCATTCCACCATCGATTCCATCGAGCGCGTCGAGATCCTGCGCGACCTGCGCCTCGGCAAGTTCGACGTGCTCGTGGGCATCAACCTCCTGCGTGAGGGACTCGATCTGCCCGAGGTCTCCCTGGTCGCCATCCTGGACGCGGACAAGGAGGGGTTCCTGCGGTCGGAACGTTCGCTGATCCAGACGGCGGGGCGGGCGGCGCGGAACGTGCGCGGCGAGGTGATCTTCTACGCCGACAACATCACCGATTCCATGCGGCGGGCCATGGAGGAGACGAACCGCCGAAGGGTGCTGCAGCAAGAGTATAACGAACTGAACGGGATCGAGCCCGAGACCGTGTACAAATCCATCGAGGAGATCATCAAGACCACGGCCGTGGCCGACGTGAAAGCCGTGGACGACGACATGCCGATTCTGAATACCATCGCGAAGATGGACCAGAGCACCGTCGTGGAGGAACTCAAATCGGCCATGTACGAGGCGGCCGCCAACCTGGAGTTCGAGAAGGCGGCCAGGCTGCGCGACGAGATCAACCGGCTGGAGTCCCAACCTACGAAATGAGACGGACCGTTGCCTGCCGGGTCGGTTCGCTCGCCGTGTCGCCGGTGACAAACCCTCCCGGACCGGCTGCGACCCGTCCGACTTCCCATGCTCCTACCTCTCCAAGCTGAAAGCCCGTCCTATGGCCGGCCCGTGATCACCTACGGGCTGATGGCGGCCAACGTGGCCGTCTTCCTTTTCCAGTTCGTCCTGGGACCGGTGGGCGAACAGATCTTCATCTTCAAGACCGCGGCCATCCCCCTCGAATTGACCCATTTCGTCGACCGGAACGAAATACCCATTCCCGGCACTTCCCTGCTCTACCCGGACGCACTCGTGCCCTTCCCCCTGACCCTGTTCACGGCCATGTTCGTCCACGGGGGATTCATGCACCTCGCCGGCAACATGCTCTACCTGTGGATCTTCGGCAACAGCGTGGAAAGCGCCATGGGGGCGGGCCGCTACCTGCTCTTCTACCTCCTGACCGGCCTGTGCGCCACCATGGTGCACGTGATATCCGAACCCGATTCCGCCATCCCGATGATCGGCGCCAGCGGGGCGATTGCGGGCATCCTGGGCGCCTATTTCATCCTGTATCCCAAGGCCTACATCAAGACCTTCGTCCTGCTGTTCATCTTCATCCAGATCATCCATGTGCCCGCGATCATCGTACTCGGGATCTGGTTCCTGCGGCAGATCCTGGGCATCGGCAGCGACGGCGTGGCCTGGTACGCCCACATCGGGGGATTCCTCGTCGGCATGGCCCTCGTGCGGCGCTTCCTGCAGCGGCGGCCCCGAACGATCCATATCCGCCCGGGGGGCGAGTGGTGAGCGCACCGGCGGCGGAAACACCCTTTCTCGACACGCTCGGGATTCACCGGGGAGAGGCCGTGGCCATCGTCGGCAGCGGCGGCAAGGCCACGCTGATGTACCGGCTGGCCGGCGAGGCCGTCGAACGGGGTTACGCCGTCATAACTACGTCCACCACGCACCTGCATCCGCCGACGTCGAAGCAGACGCGCGGGTTCTACGTGACCGCCGAAACGCCGGGTTGGCCGGCGCTTGTACCCGGTGAACTGAAGACGCGACGCCACGTGACCGTCCTTGGCGCCCGTCCCCGGCCCGACAAGCTCAAGGGACTGGATGGGGAGGAGCTGGAGAAGTTGAGGGAGGTTTGCGCACCCGACCTGCTGCTCATCAAGGCTGACGGCGCCCGCGCCCGGCTGTTCAAGGCGCCCGGGGACCACGAGCCCGTGGTGCCGGCGGGTACGACACGCGTCGTAGTCGTCGCCACCCTGAGGGCCGTCGGCATCCCGCTGGACGAAAGACAGGTGCACCGGCCGGAGCGCGTGGGCCGTTTGACCGGGTTGGGGCGGGGCGAACCGGTAACACCCGAAGTCATCGCCGGCGTCGTCAGTCATCCCGAGGCGTACCGGCGGGCCTTTCCGGAATCCGTGCCTCTTTCCCTGTACCTCTCCTGCGCCGATGACGGAGATAGCATGGACCTGGCCCGGCGAATCGTCGCGGCCGTGCCCGAATCGGTTTTTGACGGGATCTACTGCGGGGATATACAGCGATCGCGGGCGGTGGTGTATCGGCTGGCCTGACCTGGGTTGTGGGGAACCGATGTTGCCTGTCTCCGGCGAACTGCGCGACCCCGGCGTAGCCTGTCTCCGGCGCCTCGTACGACCCCATGCAGCTGTGTCCTCGCCGCCTTGTACGACCCGATGTTCCGCCAAATCCGCGTTGACACTCGGCGCACGCCGTGGTAGTTTCTAGCCACGTCCCGGGGCTTACCGGGTTCGGACAAACGGAGCGTCGCGGCGAGGGTTACGCGGTATTACCATGGATTTCAGAGGAACGAAATGAAGACGGGTATGCGCTTTACAACATTGGTTCTGTGTGCGGCCGTTTCGGCATGCACGGTCATCCTCGCCTGGGGCTGTAGCAGCGGCGATCCGGACCGACGCGTCGTGACGGTCTATTCGCCCCACGGAAAGCCGATCCTGCCAGAGTTCGAGAAGCTCTTCGAGGCCACTCATCCCGATGTGGACGTCCGCTGGCTCGACATGGGCTCGCAGGACGTGCTGGACCGGGTGCGATCGGAGCGGACCAATCCCCAGGGCGACGTCTGGTGGGGCGCGCCGGCGACCAACTTCATCCAGGCCGCCGACGAGGGCCTGCTGAGTCCGTACCGGCCGATCTGGGCGGACGCGCTGCTTCCCGAGTTCAGGGACGAGGAAGATAGGTGGTACGGCACGGCGCAGTTGATCCCGGTCATCGCCTTCAACAATCTCGAACTGACGAAAGAGACGGCGCCCGGAGACTGGGACGAACTCCTCGATCCCCGGTGGCGGGACCTGATCGTGATCCGGTACCCGCTCGCGTCCGGCACCATGCGGACGGTCTACTCGGGGATGATCTGGCGCACGTACCGGGATACCCGTGTCCCCGACGCGGGGTACGCGTGGCTCACGCGGCTCGATGCCAACACGAAGGACTACGCCGCCGATCCGAACATGATGTTCCAGAAGCTCGCCCGGAAGGAAGGACTGGTGTCCATATGGCTGATGAGCGACATCATGATGCAGGTGGACCGGTACGGCTATCCCTTCGATTTCGTGGTACCGAGGAGCGGAGCGCCCGTGCTGACCGACGGCATCGCGCTGATCGCAAACGGCAAGAACCCCGACGACGCCCGGCTCTTCTATGAATTCGTCACCAACGTGGACCACACCGTCCTGCAGGCCACGGAGTACTACCGGATCCCGACCCGGGGCGATATCCCGAAAGACCGTCTGCCCAAGTGGATGGCCGATCTTTCCGTCTCCCCCTTCGACATCGACTGGAAGGTCTTCTCCGAACAGTCCAGCATCTGGATGAAGTACTGGGACGACAACATCAAGGACCGGGGATAGCTCCTTTCGTCTGCCGTCGCGGTCCGTTCTGATCCGTGCCCTGTTTTGATCCGCGCCCCATTCTGATCTCCGCCCATGGCCCAGGTCACCCTCAATCGCCTCACCAAGCACTTCGATGACACCCCGGTCGTGAAGGGCATCAGCCTGACGGTGGCCGACGGCGAGTTCTTCAGTCTGCTGGGCCCGAGCGGATGCGGCAAGACGACCATCCTCCGCATGATTGCCGGGTTCATCTTCCCCACCTCCGGCACCGTGTTCTTCGACGACCAGGACGTCACCCACGTGCCCGCCAACCGGCGGAACACCGGGATGGTATTTCAGAACTATGCCCTCTTCCCCCACATGACCGTCTTCGAGAACGTGGCCTTCGGCCTGCGCACGCGAAAAGTGGCGCCGGCCGAGACTGCGGATCGCGCGGCGCGGGCCCTCGACCTGGTGGGACTGGCCGGGCTGGAACAGCGGCCCGTGCCCCAGTTGTCCGGCGGACAGCAGCAGCGGGTAGCCCTCGCTCGGGCCGTGGTCATCGAACCCGATCTGCTGCTGCTCGACGAACCGCTGTCCAACCTGGACGCCA
Source organism: Gemmatimonadota bacterium (assembly GCA_026702745.1). NCBI lineage: Bacteria > Pseudomonadati > Gemmatimonadota > Gemmatimonadota bacterium. Next base: position 953 of record JAPPBT010000054.1, on the reverse strand, counting down.
AGCTGCGGGAAGAGACCCGGGACCAGATCCGGGAGCTGCAGACCAAGCTGGGCATCACGGCCATCTACGTCACCCACGACCAGGAGGAGGCGCTGGCCGTTTCCGATCGGATCGCGGTGATGGAGGAGGGCGAATGCCGGCAGCTGGACCGCCCCGACGCGATCTACCGCAGGCCGGCCAACCGGTTCGTGGCCGCCTTCATGGGCAACATGAACCTCTGGGAAGGCGTGATGGAGACGGACGAGGGAAGGCCGGTATTCCGGCACGGGAGCGGACTGGCCGTGGCGTTGCCGCCGTCAATTCCATTGCCCGCGCTACACTCGTCACCCGCGCCGGTCGATGACGCCGCGCCGGCCGATGACGCCGCGCCGGCCGATGACGCCGCGCCGGTCGATGATGCCGCGCCGGCCGATGACGCCGTGGCGCCGGATGGTCCCAATGACCCCGTTTACCTGGCCCTCCATCCCCAGGCCGTACGGTTGACCGAAGACGACTCTGAAGACACGGTGGGCGGTGTCGTGATCACCCGGCGTTTCAAGGGTGCAACCGTCGAATTCACCGTGGATGCCGGAGGCGTCTCCATCCAGGTCGTCGAAAACGCGGAAGGCCGGATGGCCGGCCGTCAACCCGGCGATGCCGTGCGCGTCCGCATCCCCGGCGACCAGGCAATCATCCTGAGGGACTGATCCGGACCATGAACCTGTACGCCTTCCTCCGGCAACCCCGCACCCTCGTCTTCATCCCCCTGGGATTCATACTACTTGGATACATCGTCTATCCCGCCGCCCTTGTCCTCTGGGAAAGCCTGTTCCGCGAAGGTCAGTTCGGATTCGGCAACTACGGGGAGTTCTTCGATCCGGACAGCCCGTCCTACATGGAAGGCCTGTTCAACAGCGTCATGGTCTCCGTGGGCAGCGTGCTGCTGTCGGCCCTCATCGGCGTCCCCCTGGCCC
>JAPPBT010000053.1 GCA_026702745.1 Gemmatimonadota bacterium | reverse complement strand
CCGGCGTACCGCCCACTACTGGCCCGGATGTCCCCACAGCGTATCGGCCCGCGCGCCGGAGGGAGAGGTCGCCGGCGGTGAAATCGGCTGCTCCTCCCTGGACGCCTACATCGAGGCGGACGGACGGGGCGTGCGGTGGATACCCACTATGGGCCTGGGCGGCGCCATATACAACGGCATGTTCCCCTTCAACGGGAACCGTCACCTGTTCCAGAACATCGGCGACGGCACGGTGCTCCACAGCGGCCTGATCACCATATTCAGCTCCATTTCCCACGGCGCCAACATCACCTATAAAGTCCTCTGGAACCACGTGGTGGCCATGACCGGCGGCCAGGACATCGCCGGGCAGCCCACGCTGGACGACTTCGCGCTGATCCTGCTGGGCATGGGCGTGCAGGATATTACGATCGTCAGCAAGTTTCCGCACCAGGTATCGCTCAAACGCGCACGTGCCGTGGTGAGACCGGAGCAGCACCTGCTGCTCGAACCGCGGGAACGACTCGAATCCGCCCAGGAGGGCCTGTCGCGGAAGCCCGGCGTGAAGGTGCTGATTTACGACCAGGAATGCGCCACGGAACACCGACGTCGCCGCAAGCGTCAGCATCTCGCCCCCGATCGGTACGTCTTCATTCACGAACGGGTGTGCGAGGGGTGCGGCGATTGCGGGCAGCAGTCCATGTGCCTCGCGCTCGAACCCAGGGAAACGGAGTTCGGACCCAAGACCGCCATACTCCAGTCGGCCTGCAACCAGGACCTGTCCTGTCTGAAGGGAGACTGCCCTTCCTTCATCTCCGTCGAACCGGTCGGAGACAGCAAGCCACTGAGACCGGAATGCCCGCTACTGGACGAATCGGACCTGGCAGAACCCGCTGCCAGGGCGACGATTGAGCGGGAATATGCAATTCACCTCATCGGGATAGGCGGCACGGGCGTCGTGACCGTGGCCCACCTGCTGGCCGTCGCGGCGCTTTTCGACGGGAAGAAGGTGAGCGAGATGAACCGCACGGGGCTGGCGCAGAAGGGTGGTCCCGTGGAGTCGCCCATCGTCCTGGGGGAAGGCGAAGTTCCCCCTTCCAGCTATATACCCGCCGGGCGGTGCGATCTCTACCTGGCGGCGGATATCGCCGGCGCGGTGAACCCCCTGAACCTTCAGGCCGCCTCCGCGCACCGGACCGTGGCCGTGGTGAGCCGGTCCGGCGTCCCGACCGCGCAGATGGTGTACGATCCCCAGGTGCCCGGCGCCGACGTCCCGGCCATGGAAGCACAGATCGAGGCGCACACCCGGTCGGAGGACAATGTCTTCATCGATGCGCAGGACTACGCAATGAAGCTCTTCGGGAATCACATCGTGGCCAACGTGTTTCTCCTGGGCGTCGCCTACCAGGCCGGGCGCATCCCCCTGCAAGCCGGGAGTATCGAGCGCGCCATCCGGTTGAACGGCCAGGCTGTCGACCTGAACATCCAGGCCTTCCGTTGGGGCCGCATGGCCGTGCACGAACGGGCCCGGCTGGACGGGGCCGTGGCGGAACCCGAGCCGGACTCGGCTGAACTGGTCCGCCGCTATGCGCGGTCATTCGGCCGAAAGCAGGCGCAAGCCTACCAGGCGCTGATCGCAAGGATCCCCATCCGCCAGGAGTCGTTCAGGAGGAGCTGGGTCATCCGCGTGGGCGAGCTGATCGCTTTTCAGGACACCAGGCTCGCGGAGCGGTTCGCAGACCGGATCGCACGGGTTTACGATGGGGATGAGCGGGCCGGAGGACCGGACCGCGGACACCTTCTCACCACGCACGCGGCTTCCATGCTGCACAAGCTCATGGCCTACAAGGACGAGTACGAGGTGGCCCGGCTGCTGACCGACCCGTCCGAACCCGGCGTCGCGGAACGGTTCGATGGACCGGTCCGGGTATCCTACCATCTTCACCCGCCGCTGCTGCGGGCTTGGGGACTCGGCCGCAAGCTGCGGCTGGGACCCTGGTTCAAGCCCATACTGCGAGTCATGGTCCGATGCAGATTCCTTAGGGGAACGTCCTTCGACCCCTTCGGTTACACCGCGGCCCGGCGGGAGGAACGGGAGCTCGTAACCTGGTACGAATCCCTGCAGGACCAGGCCCTCGCCGTACTCACCCCGGAAAACTACCCCGAGGTATCGGAACTGCTGCAACTGCCCGACGAGATCCGCGGGTACGAGCAGGTCAAGCACCGCTCGGTGCTCAGGGTGAAGAAGAAGGCCTCCGAAATGCTTAATACCCTCCTTCAAGGCGCGGCGTCGCGCCCAATCCGCACCCGTTAAGACTGGTGAGGCAGACCCGTCAGGGTCCGTTAAGGCCGGACAACCACAATTGGTGCAACTAGTGAAGAAACAGCTGAACGGCCTTAGTTCGCCCGCGCCGACCAGGTACCACGACCTGGACGCACTGCGCGCATTCGCCATGTTGCTCGGTATTGTGCTGCATGCCTGTCTCTTCCTCATGCCCGTAGACACCTGGCCCGTCCAGGACAGTTGGGCCGGTTCCCACGATTTGGAAAACAACCCGTACGCATTTGTCTTCGGCGTCATTCACGGTTTTCGCATGCCGGTCTTCTACTTGATCAGCGGCTTCTTCACCGTCATGCTCTGGCAGTCCCGTGGCCTGGTTGGCCTGGCGCGTCATCGTCTTTACCGCATCGGTCTCCCCCTGCTGGCGGGAACGTTGACGATCATCCCGGTGACGAACGCGTTCTTTATCCCCATGACGCCCCTGACATGGATGTTTTCGTGGCTGTCCAGCCTTGCCCACCTCTGGTTCCTTTGGTACCTGGTCCTCATGGCGGCGGTCTTCATCGCCTGCGCGAGACTCGGCCTGCGGTTCCGCCATCCGGCCTGGTGGCTGCTCGTACCGGCCAGCATCATTCCACAATTCCTGATGCGGGAGGGCATGATCGGCGCGGACGGATCGGCGGAATTGATCCCCATCCTCCACGTGTTCGGCTACTACCTGGTCTTCTACCTGTTCGGCGCGTTCTTCTACCAGAAGCGTATCGAAGTGCGGAAGTGGTGGTCTGCAGGCCTGGCCCCGGCCATCCTGGTGTTTATGCCGGCAGGTTATCTCCTGCTGGATCCCGAATCACTGGGGTTGGCGCCGTCGAATGCCGTCAAGGGAACGGCTGCGGCGATCGGAGCGGCCTATACCTGGCTGGCCTGCTTCGGACTGCTTGGGCTGTTTCGCTGGATCGCGTCGAAACAACGATACTGGGTCCGCTACGTGTCAGACGCTTCCTACTGGCTGTACCTTGGCCACTTGCCGCTCGTACTTGGCGGACAGGAGCTGGCCGTGTCCTGGTCCGTCAGCGTGCATCTGAAGTTCGCGCTGATCTGCCTCGCGGTTACCGGCATCCTGCTGGCAACCTATCAGATCGGGGTTAGGTACACTTTTGTCGGTAGGGTGCTGAACGGTCCCCGTGTCCGTCATGGACCGGAGGGAAGTCGATACGTCCGGAACGCGTCAAGTTGAGCGGAGACTATCAAGATGAGCGGTCTCCGGACCGGGCCTGGTGTGATCGCCCGGCCCCGGAAACCGTCACTTCACAGGAAGGATTTGGTGCGCAGGGTAGTCCGCGTTGTCAGCTGCTGACGAGCACCTTCTTCAACGCGGCGATGAAGGCCTCGTTCTCTGCCTGCAGGCCCGCGGTGACGCGCAGCCAGTTGTTCATCCGCCAGCGACGCTTGCCGTTGCCCACGAGCACGTTGTACTCCTCGAACAGCTTTCGGGTGACCTCGTCCGCGTCCGTGCGCACGTTCACCAGCATGAAGCTGGACTGGCTGGGCACGTACTCGAGTCCCATCTCCTCGAACTGGCCGGTGAGATAGTCATGCCCGGCCCAGGCCGCCGCTCTCGCCCGGTCCTGGTAGTCCTGATCCTCAATGCAGGCCTCCGCGGCGACCACGGACAGCGAACTGACCCGCCCGCCCTTGTTATCTTCGAGCTTCTCGATGACATGGGGCCGGGCGAGGCCGTATCCGATTCGCAGGCCGGCCATGCCCATGATCTTCGAGAAGGTGCGGGTTACGATGACATTTTCGTGATCCAGGATGAGCGGCGCGGCGCCGATGCGGTCCTGCGGGTTCCGGGCGAACTCGATATAGGCCTCGTCGACGAAGACCATGACGTCGGAAGGGATGTCGCTGACGAATTTCTTGAGGTCGTCGAAGGGCGCGATGATGCCCGTCGGATTACCTGGAGACGTGATGACGACGACCCGCGTGTCCTCGGTGATGGCCGCTTTCATGGCATCGAGATCCTGGTGAAAGTCCGGGGTCGTGCGGACCAGGCGCGCCCGTGCGCCGTAATTCCGGGCCGTGCGGACCACGCCGCCGTATCCCGGTGCCGCCTCGATCATCTGGCCGCCGTCGCGCAGGTAGGCCGAGGCGATGGCGAAGAGCACTTCCGACGATCCGCAGCCCAGCGTCACCCAGGGCTCGGTCCGGTCTTCGTTGTTGTTCGAGGGAATGACGACCGGCAGCCCGTGGCGTTCCGCGATCTGGCCGTAGAGCCCGCGGCCCCGGTAATACCGGTTGAACTTGTAGACGTACTGCATGATCGCCTCGACGGCGCGGGGCGACGGACCGATCGGATTCTCGTTGCTGCTCAGCCGGATGAATCCCTCGGGCACCCCCCAGCCCCGCACGGGCCGGACGCGGGGTCCCGCCACCATTTGCGCCGCGGCTTCGTAACTGCCCAAAGAAGCCACCCCGGCGCCCACCGCGAGCCCCTTGAGGAACTTGCGCCTGGTGAACCCGGGAGCCGCCAGGTTCATCGCCTTCAGCATGTTCGACATAACACCGTCCTTTGGTCTCAGATAACCGAATCGATCGCACAAACGATCAGCTACTTACCAGCACCTTCTTGAGTGCGGCCATGAAGGCCTCGTTCTCTTCCTGCAGGCCGGAAGTGACCCGCAGCCAGGTATCCATTTCCCAGCGGCGCTTTCCGTTGCCGACCATCACGTTGTATTCTTCCCTCAACTTGCGGACGACTTCATCCGCATCCTTGTGCACGTTGATCAGCATGAAACTGGACTGGCTGGGTACGTACTCGATGCCCATCTCGTCGAAATTGCTGGCGAAGTACTCCTGGCCTTCCCAGGTCACCTGCCGCGCCCGGTCCTGGTAGTCATGATCCTCCATCCCGGCCGCCGCGGCGTTGGTGGAAAGCATGCTGGGCCGTCCACCCTTGTTCTGGTTCAGCTTCTCGATTACTTCGGGGCGCGCCAGGCCGTAGCCGACGCCGAGTCCCGCCATGCCCATGATCTTGGAGAACGTACGGGCCACGATCACGTTCTCATGGTCCAGGATCAGCGGTGCCGCGCCGATGCGGTCATCAGGATTCTTGGAGAACTCGATGTAGGCTTCGTCGACAAAGACGATCACGTTCGACGGGACCTCCTGGACGAACTTCTTCACGGCATCCGGGGAGACGAGCACGCCGGTCGGGTTGCCCGGGTTCGTGATGACCACCACCCTGGTGTTCTCGGATATGGCGGCCTTCATCGCATCGAGGTCCTGCTGGAAGCCGCTGGACAGGGGGACCCACTTCACCGTACCGCCATTGGGTTCCGCGACCCGGAATACGCCGGCGTATCCCGGTGTAGCCTCGATCATTTCGGCCCCGTCCCGTAGATAGGCGGACGCAACGGCGTACAGCACCTCCGACGATCCACAGCCCAGGGTGACCCAGGCGCCGGGCGGCGTGAAGGAATTGGGCGCCCACTCCACCACGGGCAGCCCGTGGCGCTCGGCGATCCTGGCGTAGATGTCCCTGTTCCGGTTGTAACGGTTGAAGGAATACACATTCTCCAGGACCGCTTCAACCGCGCGGGGCGAAGGACCGATCGGCATTTCGTTGCCGCTCAGTCGCACGAGTCCTTCGGGTACGCCCCACCCGCGGACGGGTCTCGCGTTGGGTCCGGAGATCATCTGCGCCACGGCCTCGTAACTGCCCAGCGTCAATGCGCCTGCGCCGACCATCATACCTCTTATAAAGCCTCGTCTCGAAAAACCGGACGGGGTTTCCTGTATTCTATCCGCCCTGTCTACCATGATAAACTCCTTGAAGGGTTGTTCTGCTAAGGATTGTTCTGCAGGCCTTTGGTGTCTGCCTGGTGAAATGCTTGCGCGACGCCATATGAAGGCGTGGCCGCGTCAGTTACGATGATTGAAATCCGAATCCGCTGATCGGTAAATGTAATGCGCAAAGCACGAAATGACAAAGGTATTGTGGAAGTTATACAACTTCGGGGGGCCTGGTATTCAGAATCGTGTCGTTGGCGCGGGTTAGTACGGGCCGGGCCGGGCCGGGTCGATTCCGATCACCCGGTCTGCTTCAGGCCGCGCACAGGTAATCTTCCACTTCGGCAAGGCCCGACCCCGTGAGTGCCTGGCGGATCAGCTTCCGTGCGCCCCGCGAGGAAACGGCGACGATGAGCATCGGATGGCGGTAGCGGTTCCATATCGAGGTCAGTTCATCGGGACCGATCACCGGGGCGTCGCGCATGCGGCTGCCGACCTTCCGGGGAGAAATGTCCACGAAGGCATCTATCGGACGACCCATGCGTACGATATGCCGGGACAAACGCCGGCCGGTCTGGCCCGCCCCCCAGACGATCAGCCCGTCCCGGTCCCGCAGCGGGCCGTTGACCAGGAAGTGCGCCTTGACGCGGAGGAAGTTCTCCACCGAGTACCGGGCGTCCGTTCGCGTCAATCGGCCCCCGTGCTCCCGCCAGTACAGCAGGACCTCCGGCACCTTGGCGAACCGGCGCCCCGCGGCGTGATAGCGGAGCCACAGGTCGTAGTCTTCCGGCCATCCTGCGTCGCGGTATCCACCGAGTTCCAGGAGTTCGTCCCGCCGCACCATGGCCGACGGATGGGCGATCGGACTTTCGATGAAGATCTCCCGGGCGATATCCCCGGGCTCGACGAGGCTGTTGAGCCAGGTTTCGTATACCTTCATGCCTTCGCCCACCATCCCGTCGGCGAAGATCTCCACGAGCGACCCGGCTACGCTGATATCCGGCCGGGCGTCCAGCAGTGCCGCCTGCCGCTCTAGCCGGTCCGGGCGCATGCGGTCATCAGCGTCCATGCGGGCGACCCACTCGCCCCGGCACCGCGACAGTCCGAGGTTGAGCGCCTCGACCAGGCCGACGCGGCCGGCCCGGACCGGCTGAATTCTCCGGTCCCCGCGGCCCCATGCCTCCAGAATCGTCCCGCTGTCGTCGTCCGACCCGTCATCGACGGCGATGACCTCGTAGTCGCCCAGCGTCTGCGTGGCGATGCTCTGCAGGGTTTCGGGAAGCGTGCCGGCGGCGTTGTAAACCGGCATCAGGACGGAGACGCTCGGAGAGGGCATGGACACAGCGGTGGTGGATGACACGTCGCAGGCCGGACCGGGCGGCGGACTGGATCGGGCGCAGGCCGGACCGGGCTGGACCGCTCGGTGGCCCGGACCGGACGGTCTATCCCTTGACCACGATATTGAGCAGCTTGTCCGGCACGAAGATGTTGCGGACCGATTCCTTGCCGTCGGTCCACTGACGAACGCGTTCGCTGGCGAAGGCGGCCTGCTCGATTTCTTCGCGGGGCGTACCGGGCGGCAGTTCGAGCCGGTCGCGTACCCGGCCATTGATCTGGATGACGTATTCGATCGTGGCGGAAACGATCAGCGCCGGATCGTACTCCGGCCAGGGCACGTCGCAGACCATGCCCACGTGACCCAGGCGGGTCCACAGCTCCTGGGAGATGAAAGGCGCGAAAGGCGCCGCCAACTGAAGCAACCGGTCGATGGCTTCGTGATGATGGGAAGACGCGTTCTGCAGGCCGTTGAGCAGTTCCATCAGGCGCGCGATGGCCGTGTTGTACTGAAACGACGCCATGTCCCCGGTGACGTCCCGGGTCTTGCCGTGCACCAGGGCGAGCAGTTCGGGGTCCTCGACCGGCGCCTCACTGAAATCGGTCCCGGTGACGTAGCGCCAGAGCCGGTCGTAGAACCGCCGCACGCCATTGATGCCCGCGTCCTGGAAATCACCGCCTATCTGGTAGGGACCCAGGAACATGAGATAGGTGCGGAAGGCGTCCGCGCCGAAACGGTCCAGGTATTCGTCGGGATTGACCACGTTCCCCCTGGACTTGCTCATCTTCGCGCCGGAACGGATGATGGTTCCGTGGGCCCGGAACTTCTTGAAGGGTTCGGAGAAGGAGACCAGGCCGATGTCATGCAGCGCCATCGTGATGAAGCGGGTATACATGAGGTGCAGCACCGCGTGCTCGTTGCCACCGACGTACATGTCCACGGGCAGCCACCGCTCCGTCATCTCCGGGTCGAAGACCACGTCCTCCCGTTCCGAGCTGGGATACCGGAAGAAGTACCACGCCGAATCCAGGAAGTTGTCGTTGACGTCGGTCTCGCGGGTGGCGGGACCGCCGCACACGGGACAGGTAGTGTTGAGGAAGGACGGGTCGCGCGCCAGTGGGCTCCGTCCGGTGCCGTCCGGCCTGAATTCCTCCACATGGGGCAGGACCACGGGCAACTGGTCATCGGGAACGGGCACCACGCCGCAGGCTTCGCAGTGGATCATCGGGATGGGCGGCCCCCAGTACCGCTGGCGGCTGATGCACCAGTCCCGCAGCCGGTAGTTGACCTGCCGTTTCCCGACGCCGCGATCTTCCAGCCAGTCCGTGACCGCGCCGACGCCGACTGTGCTGTGGGTCCCGTCGAAGGGACCGCTGTTGATCATGATCCCTTCGCCGGTATAGGCTTCCTCCGGTCCGCACTGACCGCCCCGGCCGTCCGCCCCGCCGTAACCGTTCGTCGTGTCTTCCGATCCGCTGATCACCTGCACGATGGGCAGATCGAAGGCCCGGGCGAACTCGAAGTCCCGCCCGTCATGGGCTGGCACCGCCATGATGGCGCCCGTACCGTAGGTCATCAGCACGTAATCGGATATCCAGATCGGAATCCGGGCGTCGTTGACCGGATTGACGGCGTAGCCGCCCGTGAACACGCCGGTCTTCTCGCGGGTAACGTCCTCGCGCTCGATGGCCGTCTTCCGGCCGCTTTCCTTCACATATTCGTTGACGGCCGCGCGCTGTGCTTCGGTGGTCACGACTTCGACAAAGGGGTGTTCCGGCGCCAGGACCATGTAGGTGGCGCCCCAGAGCGTGTCCGGCCGCGTGGTGAACACGCTGAGTTTCTCTTCGTGGTCCGCCAGCGGGAAGTCTACTTCAGCCCCTTCGCTACGGCCGATCCACCTGCGCTGCGCGGTCTTTGTCGTCTCGGACCAGTCGATGGTCTCCAGGTTCTCCAGCAATTGCCTGGCGTAGGCCGTGATCCGGAAGAACCACTGGCGCATGTTCCGCTGCTCCACCTGCGCGTCGCATCGCTCGCACACCCCGCCCTCGGCCTGTTCCGCCGCGAGCACGGTGTTGCAGGAGGGGCACCAGGTGACCGGCGCTTCCTTCTGATAGGCAAGTCCGGCCTTGAAGAGCTGGATGAAGATCCATTGCGTCCACCGGTAGTAATCCGGATCGGTGGACTGTACCTCGTGACGCCAGTCGAACATGGCCCCCAGGCGCTTGAACTGACGGGTGAAATTTGCGATGTTCTCTGGGATCAGCCGTCCGGGATGGGTGTTGATCTTGAGGGCGAAGTTCTCGGAGTGGATCCCAAAGGCGTCGAAGCCCATAGGCTCGAACACGTCGTATCCCTTTGCGCGCATGTACCTTCCGTGGATATCCGCGCCCGTGTAGGCGAACACGTTGCCCACGTGCATGCCCTCGGCGGAGGGGTAGGGGAACATCATGAGGTTGTAGTAGGGATTCCGCGCCGCCTCGAGGTCGACTTCGTAGGTCCCTTCCGATTCCCAGCGCTTGATCCACCGCGCCTCGACCGCCCCGTGATCGAATCTTTCGCCTTTCATTGCTTCCCCGGTTTTCGTTTCTCGCACTTTGTCCCCGCCCCCCTGCTGCCCAGAGGCTGCCGGTTTAACTGCACTTTCGTGTATTGCCCCGTAATTTACCTATCTTGATTGTGGAAATCAAGTTACGACTGTACATTAAGATGGCGGCCTGTATTCAGGAGCTGCGAAAAGAAAACCCACTCCATACCCGTCCGAGAGAGCCCGCCATGCCAACCCGGAATCCCCATCTCCTGCGGGACGATGCCATCTGTCGATTCATCACGGATGGATACGTGCAGGTCAATGCCGGTCTGCCCGCAGAATTTCACCGAAACCTCTACCGGAAAATTGAGATCGTGCTCGAGGAGGAAGGCAATCCCGGCAACAACATCCTGCCCCGGATTCCCGAAATCCATAGGGTCTTCGACCAGCCCTCCGTGCGGGGAGCGCTGACCAGCCTGCTCGGACCCGGATACCTCATGCATCCCCATCGGTACTGCCACCTGAACAAACCGGGCAGTTCCGGCCAGCAGTGGCACAAGGACGATTACATCTTCGACCACAACGTGAGGCATGCGCGCTGCCGGTGGGTGATGGCCTTCTACTATCCCCAGGACGTGAGCGCGGACATGGGGCCCACGGGCATCCTGCCCGGCATGCAGCACCACAACGGGATCTCCGATTGTGACGCCTCCAGAACCGGAGAGTCCGCGCTGGGACTGTGCGGTTCCGCCGGGACGGTTTCCATCGTCAACTTCGACTCCTGGCACCGGGCCACGCCGAACGTCAGCAAAAAGAACCGGTACATGCTCAAGTTCCAGTTTACCCGTTCACGCGAACCGGCCGGTCCCGCCTGGGAAAGTGGGAATGGCCGCTGGAAGCCTCAACCGGGCGACGCGCTTCCCGCCGTTTCCGAGGCGGTATGGAGCTGGTTGGCGGGAGGGGAACGCGGCGAGGATGAAGCCAAGGGGGTCTCCATCGATCGATGCCTCGCCGGCCTGGACGATGCGGACGAGCGGGTACGGCTGCAGGCCGCGTACACGTTAGGCAGGAAAGGTGATGATGCGGTGGAGCCGCTCGTGGAACACCTGTGCGCGACCCGTGAAGAGGAGGCCCTGGCAAACGTGCCCAGGAACCCGGCGAATCCCGCGGGCGGCAATCCGTCGGAACTGCCCGCTGCCTATGCGCTGTCGTCCGTGGGACGTCCTGCGGTCAAGGGCCTGGAAGCATTGCTCGAAGACGATGTCTGGTGGGTACGGGCGGCCGCTGCGGACGTTCTGGGCGATATCGGCCTGCCGGCGTCTTCGGTCCGCCCGGCGCTATTGCGTGCGCTAGGCGACGAGGAAGCGTGGGTACGGCGAAACGCGTCCGAAGCCCTGGCTGTCATCGGCGGCTTCAGTGACGACGACGCCCCTGCGCTTCGGGGCGCGATCGGGGACGAGGACGAGCGGGTCCGGCGCAATACCGCCTTCGCCCTGGCCAGACACCCGATTCAAGCCGCGGATCTGTTCGATGACCTGGTGGCACGCTCGTTGGAAGACGAAGGACGCTACGTCCGCTACTACGCTATGGCGGCCGCTGCCCGCATGACCGCCGGCACGGACCGGGACGGTTTTGTGGATGCCATGCTCGCCGCTCGCTGGTGCCCACTGACCACCCGTAAAAGCGCTTTTTGAAGAGAATTTTCTACGCATTGATCCGGCGAAACAGCACGTACAACGGATAGCTTAGGACGACCACGAATAAAGCCGTCAGGCTGACGGCCGTACCACCCACGATGTTACCGGCAAGGAAGGCTACGGCGCCGGCGAGCGTCAGCGCCGTCGTCCACGGGTATCCCCAGGCCCGGTAGGGACGAGGTAGATCGGGTTCCTTTCGTCTCAGGAGAAAGACGGAAAGGAAAAGGATGGCGTAGTTGACCACGGTGAAAAACGCCAGGGCCTCCACCAGGCGTACGAAGCTTCCGCTGAACAACAGGAAGACGATCGTGGCCGCCAGGCTGGCAACGAGCGCCGCCGTGGGCGTGCCGCCCCGGTTTACCCGCCGGCACTGCTTGAAGAACAGTCCGTCGGTGCTCATGGCGTAGATCACGCGGGCGGCGAACATGTACCCCAGGTTGATCCCCACGATCAGAAATCCGGTCAGGAACGCCGTGATGACCGTCTCCGCAAGCGGTCCTAACAGTGCCTCGACAGCCCGGCCCACGGCCAGCTCCGCGCCGACGATCTCCGACATGGGCAGCATGCGCAGCAAGGCGATGTTGATGAGCAGGTAGACCGCGATGACGATCCCGACGCCCACGAACATCGACCGTGGAATCGTACGGCCCGGATCCGCCATTTCTTCAGAAAAATAAGCAGTAAACACCCAGCCGTCGTAGGCGTAGAGCACTCCTCTCAGCGCCACGATGAAGGCCATGACGAGGGCCCATCCCACCGGCATGGACGGCAGGGCGGCCGTTTCGGTCTCCGCATCTCCGCCGCCCGCCAGTACGAAACACGCGACGATGAGCACCGCGAAAACAACGGCCTTGATCATGCTCGCGGCATTGTGAACGCTGGTTCCCCACTTCACGCCCCGCCACTGGATCAGGGCGAAGGAGACCGCGATGGCCAGGCAAAGCGGCAGACTGTATCGTGGAATGGCGGTCGTCAGGAGATGGAGGTATTCGTTGATGACGACGATGGTCATGGCCGTCGCGCCGCACCAGTTCAGCCAGTCGGTCCACCCGCTGACGAACCCGACGAAAGGGCCGAGGGACCGGTGCGCGTAGACGTAGTAGGCCCCGGCCCGCGGCAATGCGGTAGCCAGTTCGGCGGCGGAAGCCGTGCTGAACAGCACGAACACGCCCGCCGCGATCCAGGTGGCCATGTACCACCAGGGATCGGGCAACTGGGCTGCCACTTCACCCGGCGCACGCAGGATGCCGAGACTGACGATGCCCCCGAAGGTGATGGCCAGTCCCGTGATCAGGCCGAGCACGCGCAACAGACCGCCGCGGGAAGACGCGGAAGGCATGGATAGATCCTTGATTTGGAAGAATGATCAGCGATTACACCCTGATCGTTTGCCCGGCAGCACAAAGGGGATTATATTGTCCGCGCAAATGGACATATCACTTAAATACGGACTCAATCCCCATCAACATCCTGCCAGGGTGACCTTGCCGCCCGAATCACCGCTGCGCGTGCTCAACGGAACGCCGGGCTACGTCAATATCATCGACGCCATGGGCGCATGGCAACTGGCACGGGAACTGAAACAGGCTACCGGGTTAGCCGGAGCGGCGTCCTTCAAGCACGCCAGTCCTGCCGGGGCGGCGATCACCGCTGAACTCGGTGAAACGTACCTGGCCTCGCAGTTCCTGACAGCGAAGGCGTATTCGCCCGGTGCAGCCGCTTACATCCGTGCCCGTGGTGGCGACCGCATGTGCTCCTTCGGGGACGCGGCGGCCGTGAGCGAGGTGGTGGACCGGTCCCTGGCCAACGTGCTCAGACGGGAAGTGTCGGACCTGATCATCGCGCCTGGATACGAACCGGACGCGCTGGAAGTCCTCCGTGCAAAGAAAGGCGGCGGATACCTCGTCCTGGAAATCGATGCGGACTTCGAACCACCCGCGGTCGAGCAAAGAACGCTGTTCGGCCTTGAGTTGGAACAACCCCGCAACGACGCGGCCATCACGCGGCAGACCTTTTCCAACCTCGTCACGGATAACCGGGACCTGCCGGAATCCGCACTCGACACCCTCATCGTGGCGACGATCGCCCTCAAGTATACCCAGTCCAACTCCGTTTGCGTGGCCTACGACGGCCAGGTGATCGGCATGGGCGCGGGCCAGCAGTCGCGCATCCACTGCACCCGGCTGGCCTGCGACAAGGCCGACAAGTGGTTCCTGCAACAGCATCCCCGGACGCTGGACCTCCCGTTCCGCGAAGGGCTCAAACGCACCGAGAAGACGAATCTCGTCGACCAGTATCTCCTGTGGGAGCATCTTTCCGGCACGGAAGAGGCTCGCATGCTGGGTGATCTCAATGAACGCCCCGTGCCGATCTCGCCGGAAGAACGGCGGGATTATGTTTCCCGATTCGAGGGGATCTGCCTCTCATCCGACGCCTTCATCCCCTTCCGCGACAACATCGACCGGGCGGGACGAAGCAACGTGCGGTACGTGGCCCAGACGGGTGGCTCTGCGGCAGACCAGGGCGTGACGGAAGCGGCCGACGAATACGGCATGGTCATGGCCCACACAGGCCTGCGACTGTTTGTGCACTAGCACGGACGCCGATCGTTCCCGTTACACGGTTTCCGCGATCACCGCGTTCATCCGTTCCGGATAGTTGGTCAGGATTCCGTCCACGCCCATTCCGATATATGTCCGCATGTCTTCGTGGGTATCCGCGTAGAATACATGTACACCCAGTCCTGACTCGTGCGCCTTCTTAACGAATTCTGGCGTGGTCATGTCCCTTCCAGGCTGCGTCGTCCTAAGCCCCATCTCCGATGATGACCGAATGTATTCCTCGGAGGAGCGGTTGTTCGGAAAGATCCGGCAAGCTATTCGCGGGTCGACCTCGGCGAATATCGCCACGCTCTCATCATTGCATGCCAGAATGGAATGGTCGATCATTCGGAACGCGCACAGCGCTTTCGCTACCTTGCGTTCAAATTCGCCATCCGGGTTTCCACCCTCTTTCAGGTGTACATTGAGCCTCACTTTACCCTGAACGAGGTCCAGCGCTTCCTCCCAGGTCGGAACGCGTTCGCCCCGAAACCGATCGCCAAACACCCTTCCGGCGTCGAGCGCCCGGATCTCGGCCAGCGTGAGATCGCCAATCGCGCCCGTACCGTCGGTCGTTCGGTCCACGGTGGCATCGTGCATGACGACGAGATGCCCGTCCCTGGTAGAACGGAGATCGAGCTCAATCTCATCCACGCCGATTTCCAGCGCCATCTCAAACGCGCGTAACGTGTTTTCTGGGTTGTTTCCCGACGCGCCGCGATGGGCGACATTGGCAACCACGTGTTATTCCTTAGCCTATCGACGCAGGTATAGTTAAATAACAGTGATCAGGGAGCCCTGTTATATTAGTGATCAAATCTGTTGTATCACAACGCTTTCGTAACGCTAAGGAGCAGAAGACAGGATGAGCGACAAAAGACCCAACGTCATCCTGGTCATTACGGACGACCAGGGCTACGGCGACCTGGGATGCACCGGGCATCCGTGGTTGAAGACACCCCGTATCGACGCCTTTCACGATGACGCGGTCCGCCTGACCGACTTCCACGTGTCGCCCCTCTGCACACCGACGCGCGGCGCCCTGATGACCGGCCGGCGGCCCGTGCGCAACGGCGCCTGGGCGACCTGCTGGGGCCGTTCCATCCTGTGTAAGTCGGAGACGACCATGGCGGACGTCTTTGGCGCGGCCGGCTACCGCACCGCCATGTTCGGCAAATGGCACCTGGGGGACAACTACCCCTACCGGCCCCAGGACCGCGGATTCCAGCACGTTGTAGCCCACAAGGGCGGTGGTGTGGGACAGTCCCCCGATTTCTGGGGAAACAACTACTTCGACGATACCTATTTCCACAACGGCGCGCCCGTGGAGCACGCGGGATACTGCACGGACGTGTGGTTCGACGAGGCGATCCAATTCATCGAAGGGTGCGCGGCCGGTCAGTCCGGGGGTGGTGAGGCCGGGGGCGGTGAAGCCGGATCAGACGCGCCGTTCTTCGTCTATCTCTCCACAAACGCCCCGCACTCCCCTTATCTCGTGTCCGAAGAATACGCCCGGCCCTACCGCGGCAACCCGGATGTGCCGGAACCTGAATTCTGCGGCATGATTGCGAATATCGATGAGAACTTCGGGCGCCTGAGAAGGACGCTCGCCGAACGGGACCTGGAGGAAAACACCATCCTGGTCTTCATGACCGACAACGGGAGTTCCGGTGGAAGCGAACTCGATGAGAACCAACACGTGATGCGGGGATACAACGCGGGGATGCGGGGAAAGAAGGGGTCCTACTATGACGGCGGTCACCGCGTGCCCTTCTTCCTCCGCTGGCCCGGCGGCGGTCTTGGGGGCGGCCGTGGAGGCGGACGGGACGTCGACGAAATGAGTCTACATATCGACGTGCTGCCGACTTTCATCGACCTTTGCGGTCTCGACGCCCCTGACGTAGACTTCGATGGACAAAGCATTGCACCGCTGCTGCATGGCGGCCAGGAGCGTCTGCCCGGTGACCGGGTCCATTTCCTTCAGTATCGCCAGGATACCGTGCCGCCGGAGAAATGGACCAATGCCGTGATGACGCGCCGCTGGCGGCTGGTGCGGGGCAAAGAACTGTACGACATCGAGGCCGATCCGGGACAGCGCCAGGACGTGGCCGCCGACCATCCGGGCGAGGTGAAACGGCTGCGCGGCGCCCATGACGCCTGGTGGGACGAGATTTCACCCGGACTCGAAACATACTGTCCCATCACACTCGGCGATCCGGCCGAGAATCCCGCGCGCCTCTGCGCCATGGACGTGCTGGGGGACGTGGCCTGGCACCAGACCCACATCACCCAGGCCAAGGAAAGCACCGGTACCTGGGCCGTCGAAATTGCGCGGCCCGGCCGTTACAGGTTCTCCCTGCGCCGCTGGCCCGCCGAACGTGACCTGGCCATCGACGGAATCATCCCGCCCGACGAGGCAAGGACCCTCATCTACGCCCCGGAGGATGCCCGCTCCGAGGCGATCCGGCCGGTCGAAGCCCGCCTGTCGCTCTTCGACGAGGAACGGAGCGAACCCCTGGAGTCCGGCGATAAGACCGCCGAGTTCACCCTCGCGGTCTGCAGCACGGGAACAACGCTCCTGCATGCTTCTTTCATCGATGAGGAAGGCGATATACAGGGGGCATACTACGTGGACATCGAGCGGCTGAACGAGGCGGTATGATGATCAGGCCGGTACCGTCCGGCTGATGCCCAGGGCTTCGCCGAATCGCTCGACCGAAGTCTGCAATCCATCGATCAGCCCCTCGTCGAAGGCAGTCAGCCTGGCGTCCGTTGAACGGCAACGCGTCGTGATGGGCAGTCCGATACGCTGCAGGTACCGTTTGCAGGTGACGAGGTACTTGTTGTTAACGACCGGCGCCAGGGACGTCATCATCCGCTGCACCTCCTCCGCAGTTTCCGGCTGTTCGTCATACTCGGTACACAACCAGGCAAACAGCTCGGGGAATACATTGCCGGCAACGGGAGAAATCCCGGCGGCCCCGTAGCGAAGCCCCGCGAGTCCCGTTTCGAAGTGGGCGTTGTAGACCCCCAGCGGGGTGTCGCGCACGGCGTCGATCTTCCGGTGGAGCAGATCGATGTCGCAGACCGTATCCTTGTGGTATAGGAACCTTCCGGTAGCGCCGAGATGCCCGAACAGTCCGGGCGACAGTTTCCGGTGATAGGGCGTAGGGCATTCGTAGAGCCCCAGGGGAACGGGATCGGTCAACTCGAGCAGTCGTTCCATGTTCTGCTTCAGCACTTCCTCTCCCTCGCTCCTTTCGGCCATCAGGCAAACGATGACGACCACCGCGTCCACGCCCATATCAGCCAAATGCCTGACAAACCTGGCCTGGTGCTCAATGGGACCGCCGAAAGTGCCGGTGGCGACTACGGGTACCTCGCCGGCAGCCCGGCTTACGACGCGTTGCGCTACGGCCAGGCGCTCCACGTCATCAAGGTGAAACATCTCGCTGGAGCCGCAGCAGGCAAAGAGGCCCGCCGATCCTCTCTCGATGTACCAGTCGGTCAGGGCGTCCACGCCGTGCCAGTCGATGGTCCCGTCCTCGTGAAAGGCGTTGAGCATCACCGGCCAGAGTCCGCGGGGCAGCAGTCGGGTTGACATGGTGTCGCTTCCTGTGGGTTTGAGTCTGTCCTGGATTTCCGCGTAATACGTTCGGCTACGGATCATATCGTTGTGCCGTCTTCCGTGTCAAGAATAACCGGGTCACGTAGGGTCACGTCGGGCAATAGGCGTGGGAGACGACCACTGAGACGTATGATGCGACGCACTCTGTAGTCCTTTACACCCCCCGGTCCCAAAGGTATATTTCCGAGTAGCGATCCTGGTAAACGCACACGAATTGCCATCCCCTTCCATAGTCAGGAAAGCCGGTATATTCCGGTTCAACTCCCGAAAGAAAACCATGTCCGTTCTCGGCCTCACCTGTACCCGGTGTAATGCCCAATATCCTCTGGCGCCGATGTTCTTCGGCTGTCCCGCTTGCGTAGAAGAGGCAGGGAGCGGCGCGGACGAGGCAGGGGGCGAAGCGGACGAGGCAGGGGCCGGCGCGGCTGCGCTGACCGTGGCATACGACTACCCGGCGATCGCGTCCGAACTGAACGTGGAGGACTGGGGCCGGGGCGGTCATGGTATCTGGCGATTCGACGCCCTGCTGCCGCTGCCGGATCCGGCGGCGCAGATCTCCCTGGGCGAAGGTAACACGGCCCTCGTGCGGCCCCGGGCGGTGTGCGAGGCTGCCGGTTTATCGAACCTGTACATCAAGAACGAGACGACCAATCCCACCTGGGCCTTCAAGGACCGGTTCCACGCGTCCTCGGTCTCCATGGCGCGATCCCTGGGCTACAGCCGGGTCACGGCCAGTACCACGGGCAATCACGGCGCCTCGGCCGCGGCCTATTGCGCCGCCGCGGAGATGGACTCCTGCATCATCCTCTGCCATCCCGAATCATCCATGCTGCAGCGGGACATGATCGCCCTGTACGGCGGCCACGCCTTCGTGCTGGAAGACCGCTTTCAGTACCTGGACACGCTGATCCGGGACCATGGCTTCTATCCTTCGACGACCATGACGCCCATGCCCACGGGAACGCCCTTCGGCATCGAGGGCTACAAGACCATCGCCTTCGAGATCTTCGTGCAGCTCGGCGGCCGGATCCCCGATCGGATGTTCTGCCCCATCGCCGCGGGCGACGCGCTGTTCGGTCCGTGGAAGGGATTCAACGAGCTGCGCGCGCTGGACCTCGTCGATCGGCATCCGGTCATGCATGGTGTGCAGCCGGCGGGATGCAATCCTTACGTGCAGTCGTTCCAACAGGGACGCGGCGACGTGATCGTCCACCCCGATCCTAGTTCCATCGCGCTGTCTATCCGCGACGACACCGGGGGACCCCTGGCACTGGGGGCCATCTACGACTCCGGCGGTGACGCGACCGACGTGACCGAGGACGAGATCATCGAGGCGGTACGCCTGCTCGCGCGGAGCGGCTACCTGGTCGAGCCGTCATCGGCCGCGTCCGTCGCCGGGGCGATCAAGGCCGCCCGGACAGGTCGGCTCGCTTCGGATGAAACCGTCGTGTGCCTGGTCACCGGATCGGGCGCCAAGTGGCCGGAGGTCATGGCCGAGCTGGCAGACCAAGACGCGCCGGTCGAGCCCGCCTGGGAAGAGATCGTAGCGCGGGCCGGCCTCGCCGGCGGTGCAGCCTGAAAGTACCACCATGACTACGCCCATGTATATCCTCGCCGACGACCTCGCCGGCGCTCACGACGTGGCGGTCCCCTTCGCGAAACGGGGCTTCGCCGTGGCCGTGCCTAGCGGTCCGGACCGGCTGGATCGATTCGATGCGGCAGACCTGGTCGTGCTGAACACGGACACCCGATCCTGCAGCGAGGCGGAAGCCGCCGATCGCGTGGGGGCGGCCTGCGAGGCGATACGGGCCCGGTCGGGTTCGTTGATTTACAAGAAGATCGACTCGACGCTCAGGGGACATGCAGGCTTCGAAATCGACCTCGTCTGCGACCTGATGGACTTCAGCCTGGTGGTATGCGCACCGGCCTACCCTGAAATGGGACGGACGACGGTGGCCGGCTATCAACTGCTTCATGGCATCCCATTACAGGGCCGGGACATGGCGGGCCCTGACATCCCGCCGCGACATGCATTCATCCCGGATCTCCTGAACCATGGTACCGGCAGGGCGACGGCCCACATCGATTTGAAAACCGTACGTGGCGGTGCGGCAGCAATCAGAGGGGCGCTTGACGATATCAAGGCTGCGCCGGGAACTACAGTGGTGGTGGATATGGCGGACCCAATGAGATGGGATGGGCTGCTGGACGCGGTTTTCGAGGATCGCGAAGCGTCCGTGGCGGCTTCTACGCTGCTCTGCGGTTCCGGCGGCATGGCCCGCGCCCTCGCGGAACGGTTGGCGCTTACGTGGAAGCCTCAGGACCCCTCTTCCCGGACACTGTGGCCATCATCCAGCAAGCCGCGAGTCGCCGCACACGCGCCGCCACTGCAGGTCGGTCCCGTGCTCGTCTTCGCCTGCAGTCTGCACGACACGACCGTCCGCCAGGTCGAGGAAGCCAAGGGACGAAAATCGATCGCCATCTGCCCCTTCGATCCGCTGTCAATCGTGGATGAGCGGAAACGGGTGGGCGAGGTGGATATACTGACCACATGCGTCGTGGAGGCCATGGCAGCTGGGCGGAACGCGATTGTGACACCGGAACGGCCCGATCGGCCTCAGCTACAGGCGTGGCTTGAACGCCTGACGGAGAAGGCGGGCGGACGCGATCCCGCTTCGGTGGTCATCAAGCATCTGGGCATTGTCGCCCGCCGTCTGTTCGCGGCAGTGGACCCGGGCGGCATCGTACTCACGGGCGGGGAGACCGCCGGAAGCGTCTTTCAGGAATTGCATGCCGATGGCGCATGGATACGCGAGGAAATCGACACTGGAATTGGCCGGGCTGTTGTTGCGGGCGGCCCCTATGACGGCATGGGGTTGGTCATCAAGCCCGGATCCTTCGGCGACGGTCATACGCTGGTGAAGTCCGTGGAACGCCTTTCCCCGCGCGCTGTCGGCACCACGGCCGGGGACACCGGGACCGGGGATACCGAGATCGGGGACACCGGGACCGGGGACACCGAGGTCGGGGACACCCTGGTTGGCACCACCGGACCAGTTCGCAAACGTGCGCCTGGCAAAACGTAAAGGAAGCGGTATGGATGAACGTCCGGTCATCGGCATTACCCTGGGCGATCCGAACGGCGTGGGGCCGGAGATCATCGTGAAGATCCTGTCGCAGGAATGGATCTACGAACTGTGCCGGCCGCTGGTCATCGGGCATGACGAAGTCATCCACCGGGCGCTGCCGCTGGTCCGAACCGGCGGTTCCGATGATGACGAAGCCCAGGGCGGCCGGACCGTCCCATGCCTCGATATCCATTCGATCGAACATCCCGAGGCCGGCCTGTTCCGTCACGGCGCGATTGATGTCATGAATGCGCAGGAAGCGGAAGTGGTAATCGATAGCCTGGTGCCAGGTCGTGTGCAGTCCGAAGCCGGTCTGCTTGCTGCGGAATCTGTCAAGCGGGCCGCCCGAATGGCGATGGACGGAGACATTGCCGCCTTGGTCACCGCGCCGATCAACAAGGAAGCCATGGGCCATGCCGGATACGCCTACGCCGGCCACACCGAACTGCTGGCCGAAATCACGGAAACGACGCGATTCCGGCTCGCGCTGGCCTTCGACGGGATCCTGGTCTCCCACGCGACGACCCACGTCTCCCTGAGAGACGCCATAGACCGCCTGTCCGAAGATGAAATTCTCATCACCCTGGACCTGGTCGGCAACGCGCTCGCCGGCATGGGCGTAGCGGCGCCCCGTATCGCCGTATGCGGACTGAATCCCCACGCGGGCGAGGGCGGTCTCTTCGGGGACGAGGAGATCCGCATCATCGCGCCCGCCATCGAAAAAGCGTGTGAGAAAGCCGGCGTCCGGGGTTGGCGGATCACGGGTCCCCTGCCGCCGGACACCGTGTTCATGCGGGCCCGGAAGGGCGACTTCGACGGGATCATCGGCATGTATCACGACCAGGGACACATCCCGGTCAAGGCGATCGCCTTCGACCGGACCGTGAACGTGACCCTCGGCCTGCCGATCATCCGAACCTCCGTGGATCACGGCACGGCCTTCGATATCGCCGGCAAGGGCATTGCCGACGAGGGCAACCTGGGCGAGGCGCTTCGGATGGCCGTGTCGCTTGTCGGCGAACAGTGGTCCATTGGAGATGGAAAAGGAGCACAGGCCACGTCATGAATTCGAAACTGCGGGCCATCCTGGCAACCTCCCTGCTGGTATGCGCGGGCATGCTTCTGGCCGAAGCCGTTCCGCTGAGCCCTCAGGACACAGACCCCATTTATAACGCCATCGGCAAGCGGATGCCGCCCGATGCGGCGCCGCTGGAATTCCAGACCTACCGGTTCATGCGGGACGAGCCCCGGAGCCTGGACGTCAGCGTCAACCTCTACGTGGGGCAGTGGAACGAGTTCCTTTTCGAGACCCTGGTCGCCAAGGACGAAAACGGTGATCTCATTCCGGCGGCGGCCGATCGCTGGGAGGTCTCCCCCGACGGCAAGACCTGGACCTTCTATCTGCGCAAAACAGGGAGGTGGAGCGACGGCCGGCCCGTCACCGCCCACGACTTCGTCTATACCTTCCGCAGGTCCCTATCCTACGAGACGGCCAATCCATACGCCGCGTTCTACAGCGACATCGTGGGTGCGACGACCTACAGCCAGACCCAGAACGCCGACCCGGAAATGCTGGGCGTCAGGGCCGTCGACGACCATACGCTGACCTTCGAAACCACCCATCCTGCGCCGTACCTGGGACTCATTCTCTCCGTCCCCACCTCCATGCCGGTGCCCCGGTGGCAGGTGGAGAAGCACGGACCCCGGTGGACCGAAGAAGGGAACTGCGTGACCAATTCGAGCTACATGCTGACGGAATGGAAGCACGGCAGCCACATGGATTTCGAGCTCAATCCCTATTACGATGGCCCCATCAAGGGTTACGTGGACAAGATACACCGCGTCTTCCGCCATCCGTCCACGGCCAACCTGCTCCCCTACGAAAACGACGAGGTGGGATTCGCCGAGGTACAGGCCAACGAGTTGATCCGTGTACAGCGCGATCCCGAACTGAGCTCGGAACTCGTTTCCAACCCGACCGACGGCACCTGGTACATCTTCTTCAATACACGGAATCCGCCCTTTGACGACGCCCGGGTCCGGCGCGCCATCGCCCGGGCCATCGACCGGGAAACGATCTGCCGCGTAGTCCTTCACGGCGCCGCCGTTCCCGCCTATTCCATGCTGCCGGTCACCTTCGACGCCCATGACGACTACAAAGCCTACCAGGATTTCGATCCCGAAGAGGCGCGGAAGTTGCTGGCAGAGGCGGGTTATCCGGGAGGCCGCGGATTCCCGGTGATGGAGATGTGGCTGAGGCAGCCGAGACCCGATATCCGGATGGTTGCCGAGGTGATCCAGGGCATGCTGCGGGAGCACCTGGGCATCGGCATTACGTTCCGCAGCGCCGATTACCCGGTATTCACCAACTACATGTTCAACTGGAACATCGACCTGGGGATGGTACCTTTCTTCGGGGACTACCGGGATCCCAAGAACATGCTGGACATGATCTGGCGCCCCGGAACGCGCGGGCGCAGCCGCCACGATTTCGAACACACGGAATTCGAGGCGTTGCTGGACGCGGCGGACCAGGAACTGGATCCTGAACGGCGGACGGAAATCATCCGCCGGGCCGAACGCATTCTGGTCGAGGAGGCGGGGGCCGCCTTCGTCTTCCATCCCATGGCGAACCACCTCTTCAAGCCGTGGCTCAGGGGACTCAAAACCAACCGATTCGGCGGCAAGACCGTGATCTTCACGGATCTCTATATCGGCGAGGATTTTTCCGGTGCGAGGTAGGACTTCGGGGCAGGACGGCGCAGGACCGGCGGAGCGTCCCGAGGAGGACACCCGCTGCTTTCAAAGGCTCGAAGGCAGCCGTCTGGCCGCCGGTTGACCGCCGATCTTACTTCTTCTTATGCCTGTCGGCCCGCAAGCGCTTCTTGCGCTTATGGGTAGCGATCTTCGACCGCTTGCGTTTCTTACCACTCGGCACGTCTGTCTCCCTTGGGTTAGTTTTCCTTCTGTACTCGGTTTTTCAGATGGTCTGACGGTTTGAAAACCGGCACCACGCACGGTGGAATCCGGATCCCGGTTCCGGTTTTCGGATTGCGGGCGACGCGCGCCTTCCTTTCCTTCACCTTGAAGATGCCGAATCCACGCAGTTCGATCTTCTCGCCCCTGCCCAGCGCGGATGAGATCGAATCCAGCAACGCGTTCAGCACTTCCGCGGTGTCCACCTTGGTCATCCCGGTGGATTGTGCGATGCGAGCCACGATATCGGCCTTAGTCATACCAATCTCCTTGATCGTAGATGTTGCCGCATTATCGATACCGGTATTCGACGATGCCCGGTGAATACAGACCGGTCATCGTCTCCATGTTATCCAACAACAGTTCGAAAAACGTCTTGGGCCGTTCCCGCACCACATTGGGCTTTTCCGATAGACCGGACATCCTGCCGGCCAGGGCGATCGCGTCCTGGTAGGTACCCAGGCGGTCCACGAGACCCAGGGGCAGTGCCTGGTTTCCGGTGTATATCCGACCGTCCGCCCGTTCGACCACCTCTTCGCGGGAAAGCGGCCTGTAACTGGCCACCGCGCCGACAAACTGGTCGTATACGTCGTCGACTACGGACTGCACGATCCCCATTTCCTCGTCGGTCATGCTGCGGTTCAGCGAACCTATGTCCTTGTGCCGGCCGCTTTTGACGACTTGCCAGTCGATGCCGATCTTTTCGAGCAGATCTTCCGCGTTCGGTGCGACGGTGATCACGCCGATGCTTCCTGTGATCGTGCCGGGGTTGGCGACGATGGAGTCGGCTGCGCAGGCGATGTAGTATCCGCCCGATGCCGCTATGCTGCCCATGGACGCCACGATGATCTTGCCCGCTTCCCGGGTCTTGCGCAGTTCGTCGAAGATCTCCTGCGTGGGGGCTACGGCGCCGCCGGGACTGTCGATGCGTAGCACGATGGCCCGCACGGAATCGTCCTCGCGGTGCTTGACGATCTGCCTGACCGTGTCATCACCCCGGGTAATCGTACCTCGGACTTCGACCAGCGCGACCCGGCCGCCGCCCATACCGGAAAGGGAACTGTCGCTGCTCAGCATGGGTCCGGCAACAAGCAGTAACATGACGATGACGATAACCAGCACACCGCCACCGAGCAGGCCGCCGATAATCCAGTCTGATTTTCGCGCCATGGCAACGCTCCGCTATCCCGCGTCACATTCGAAATCGGGTTCAATCCGGGACCGCCTCCGGACCCGAATATTCGTGACCAAAATATCACGTTAGTATAAGAATGTCAATGACTTTTAGGAGTCGGAAGGGTCGATGCGAAGCCGGTCTCCGGGATGTATGGCGGTGCGCCTGCCCAATCCGTTCGTCCTGCGCAGTGCGCTCACGGTCACATTGTGGGCCCGTGCTATATCCCAGAGGGTGTCACCCGGTTTTACGGTGTAGATGATGGCACCGGATGCCGCAGCTCCGCCCTCTCCGCGGTTCGGTCCGCTTCCCGTCCCGGGCGTGCCGGTCTGCGTCGAACCGCCGCCCGCGGTGCCGCTCGGGCGCGGAACGTAGATGGTCAGGCTGCGGCCCGCGATGATGTCTCCCGGATTGTTCAGCTTGTTCCAGTCCTGCAGGTTGGCCATCGAAACGCCGTATCTCCTGCTGATGCGCGCCAGCGTATCGCCCCGTCTGATCCGGTAGGAGATGGCCTGATGGGTCGCGGGATCGGGCGGCGGCACGTCTCTGGGCCTCCGATTGGCAATCGACTGATTCGACGAACGGATCGATGAGCCGAAAAGAGGTATGGCGAGTACCTGGCCGATCCGCAACCGGTTCGGGCGTCGAATGTTGTTCTCGGTGATGATATCCCCCGTGCGCACGCCGAACCGGCGGGAAATCCGCCCCAGGGTGTCTCCGCGCCGGACCCGGTAAAACGTCATCTCGGATGGATCCGGTCCGGGCGGTTCGATGCCGGCCCACGCGGCGTAGGTACGCCTGGTGCCCAGCGGCACGTTGAGATCGAATCCGGGCACGGCCTTCCAGCGCCGCAATTCCGGATTCAGCTCTCGGAGCTTCTCGACCTGGATCTTCAAACCCTCTGCCACTTCTTCCAGTAACATCGCACGCTGCACCGGTACGGCCTCGTGGATCACCGGAAGGCCGCCCAGGGGTTCGAATCCGTATACTTCGGGCGACTTGGAGATAATGGCCGATGCCATGACGAAGGCGACGAAGGGGATCGATCGGCCGGGCAGCCTCATGTTCCAGAGACTCAGGCTCCCCGCCCGCTGCACGGGTTCGGACCCGGCATGATGGGCCGCCAGGACGAGGTCCCAACTGCCCAGCTCCAGGTAGAGGTCCTTGAACCTCGCCGCCGCCGCCCGTGTGGACTTCTCCGGGTCGTAACGCTCGTCGATCTCATCGTTCCGGGTCAGTCCGTAGCGTGCCGCGTCCGCCGGAGAAAGTTGCCACAGGCCCGCCCCGCCTTCCCGGGAGCGCGCCCGGGGATCGAAGCCGCTTTCGACCATGGCGACGTAGACCAGGTCGCCGGGCAATCCGGACCTGGAGAGTATCGACTGGATCATGGCCCGGTAGCGGTTGGTCCGGCCCAGCCATTCGGCGAAAACACCGGAAGCGTCGCCCCGCAGGACGTGGATTGCCGTTTTCACCCGGTCGTTGTAGCTGATGGGAACGTCGAAACGGCCGAAATCGGGCCACGGAGGTTCGGGGGCCTCGACGCGGTCGAATTCATCCAGGTAGGGGGCGAGCAGGGAAAAACCGGCGGTGCCGGACTGTTCTTCGAGGTAGGTGTCCGCTACAGAAACCGCGTCCGGGACGGCGGAACCGGATGCGAGCCCCTCATCCCCCTTCGCCGTTTCCGCGACGATCCCCTGATTGCCTTCAGTGGCCGTGGGCGTGGACGGGGTGTTGGTGTTGGCCGGGGTAGTCGCCGCTGCGGTGGCCGAAGCCGCGCTCGTATCCGGGGAATGGAACGGTACATAAACAAAAACCGACGCTGAAAGTGAAGAAGCGTCGGTCGGTGAAACGTCGGCATGTAGGGGGCCCGCCTGAAGCCATGCGGGAGACGCACACAGTAAAGACAGGAAGATCGTCAGCCGGCCCAGGGTGCGTAAACGGCTGGTCGGTATACTGCGATTAACTGTGCAGATGGTGCTGAGCATAGTGCGCGCTGTATACGAGTAACCGACTGTTTATGATGGATTGCTACAAAACGATACGACGACCGGACTGGCTGGGACCTCGGTCAATCCACCAGGGACCGCCAAATAAGGATGAGGTCGCCACCATCGGGTAGTGGAGCTGAGCGGGATCGAACCGCTGACCTCATGAATGCCATTCATGCGCTCTCCCAGCTGAGCTACAGCCCCTGACGCCGCACAAAATAGGAACGGTGAAGGCGGCTGTCAAGGGAAACGTTGCGTGGCTGACACCGGGGCGCAGGTGCACCGTGTGGGCCCAGATGCCGCCGGGGCATGGGTGCCGTGTGCGGGGCGCGGGTACTACCACGTTGCTAAGCCGCTGCCGTGGTTGAATACGTTTGCAAACAGGATCGGAAACACGGATATTTCTTGCGGTCGAAGGTATGCCGGATTATCGTCGGGACGTCCAGGCGACGGGGAGACGTAAAACGGTCGCCTTCACGATGATTGCCGAAAGGAAAGCGGTACATGTCCAATACAATAAAAACAAGCGAGACCCACCCCATTCGCGTCGACTCGTTACGTCCGAAGGACGGCTACGGCCGCATCGGCGTCACCCTGTGCCCCGGCAAGAAATACCCCTGGGGCCTCGCGGGGAACTGGGAACGCGACCTTGACCCGGACCTCGACCGGATCAGCAGGTGGGGCGCTACAGCGGTCGTCAGCCTGATCACCAGGGAAGAAATCCGGGACCTGGAGGTGCAGGACCTTTCCCTGGCGGTCGCGGACCGGCACATGGAGTGGTGGCACCTGCCCATACCGGACGGGCAGCCGCCTGGAGCGGAATTCGAAAAGGCCTGGGTACATGCGGGAGCGGCCATCCGGGACCGCCTGCGGCTCGGCTTCGACGTGCTCGTTCACTGCAAAGGCGGCCTGGGCCGTGCGGGGACCGTCGCCGCGCGTTTGCTCGTGGAGTTCGGCGAACGTCCGGACGATGCGATAGACCGCGTACGAGAGGCCCGTTCGCCGAATGCCCTGGAAACGCGCGACCAGGAGCGCCACGTACAACAGTGCGAGACGGTGGTACCGGTGCTGCCCTCGACGACCGCGGAAAGCATCCGGGACCGTGCGATCGGCGCCTTCCTGGGTCTCGCGGTGGGGGACGCGGTCGGCACGACGCTCGAGTTCGAGCGCCGCGACGCACAGCAGCGCATGGAAGACATGGTGGGCGGCGGTCCCTTCGGTCTGGCCGCCGGCGAATGGACCGACGACACCACGATGGCGCTGGCCCTGGCCGAAAGCCTTGCCAATTGCGGGATGCTCGACGTCCGGGACCTGATGGACCGGTTCGTCCGCTGGATGAGAAAAGGGGAATACTCCTGTACCGGCCATTGCTTCGACATCGGGAATACCACACGCGCGGCCCTCACCCGATATGAACGAACCGGCGATCCGCTCGCCGGCTCCACTGACCCGCACTCCGCGGGAAACGGCTCGCTGATGCGGCTTTCGCCCGTCGCCCTGCGCTACTGGGACGACCGCGCAATACTCGACGCAGCGGCGGCGGAACAGTCCCGGACGACGCACGGAGCCGAAACCGCGGTGGATGCCTGCCGGGGCTTCGCGGCCCTGCTGGCGGATGCCATATCCGGAAAGGCGAAAGCGGACCTTCTCGCGCCGAGATCCTTCGACGGGGCGCCGGAGATCTCCCGGATCCTGGCCGGAAGCTGGCGAGGAAAAGCCCGGGAAGAGATCAGCTCGAGCGGTTACGTCGCCAGCACGATGGAAGCCGCCCTCTGGTCGGTGGCACGCACCTCCGATTTCCGCAGCGCCGTGCTGGTCGCGGCCAACCTGGCCGACGACGCCGACACGGTCGCCGCGGTGACGGGACAACTCGCCGGAGCGCTGTACGGTCTTGGCGGCATCCCCGACGACTGGCTCGGCCGGGTCGCCTGGAAGGATCGCCTGCTGGACGTGGCAGGCCGATTGTCGAGCAGGACTGGTTGACGAGCTGGCCGGCTGGACGTTACGGGGCCGGTCGAGGAGCAAGACTGGCGGGCGGGCGGTCCAAATCGACTGCTACCCGCCCTCGCAGTCTGCCTCGAACGACGGTAAATTGTACTTGAACCGGGCGGCATGCCTTGTTATAGTCCTGCATCTCATTCCAACCATTCCGCATACTTACGATGTAAGCTCGATCGTTGAATCAGGACGACCATGGCGGAATCCCTGGCAATCGACGGCGGAACTCCGGTCCGCACGGAAAACTGGCCACCGCTGATCCCCGGTGGCGCGGTTTACGGGGAAGAAGAAAAACGGGCCGCCATTGAAGTCATCGAAGCCCGCTCACCCTTCCGATACTACGGCATCGAGCCCCTCGGCAAGGTCGACCGGTTCGAAGCGGCCTACGCCCGGTACGTGGGCACGCGTTTCGCCCTCGCCACCCACAGCGGGAGCACGGCGCTTTCCGTGGCCCTGGCCGCTCTCGACGCGGGTCCGGGCACGGAAGTCATCATGCCGGCCTTCATGTGGATCGCCGACGTCAACGCGGTCGTGCATCTGCGCGCCGTACCGGTCCTCGCCGACATCGACGAGACGCTGAACCTCGACCCCGGCGACATCGAACGCCACATCACGCCCCGCACGCGGGTTATCATCGCCGTACACATGGCAGGAACAGTTGCCGACATGCCCGCCATCCTGGAGGTGGCGGACCGGCATGGGATCCCCGTGCTCGAGGACTGCTCCCAGGCAGCGGGCGCGCGCATTGATGGCCGGCCCGTGGGATCCATGGGCACGGCGGGTGCGACCAGCCTGCAGTACAACAAGAACTTCACCACCGGCGAAGGCGGGATGGTCACGACGGACGACGACGAGGTCTTCCGCCGGGCGGTTTGCTTCCACGACACGGGATTCGAACGGGATCTCGAAGGCGTCTCGTCAGGAGAGGACTCGGCGTTCGAGACCTTCGGCATGGGGGTCCGCATGGACGAACTCCGCGGCGCGGTGGGCCTCGTGCAGCTGGAGAAACTGCCTTCCATCCTGCAGGGCATGCAACGCCACCAGGTCAGGCTGCGGGAGACCCTCGGCAAGACGCCGGGCATCCGGCTTCGACGAATCGCGGATCCCGAAGGCGACAGCGGCGCCTATTTCTCCTGGATCCACGACTCGGCGGAAGCGGCGGCCCGTTTCACCGCGGCAATACGGGCGGAAGGCATCCCGGCCGGCGAGCCCCACGGGGGCATTCACCAGTACCGGTACATGTCCAACCTTCTGAATAAGGCACCGGTGACGACCGCAGGATGCCCCTGGACCTGCCCGTTCAACGCCGAAAGCCCGATGGAATACCGTGCCGGCATGCTGCCGCGCAGCGACGATCTGCTCGACCGGGCACGCATCTTGCCGCTGCCCGCCCAGTTGACCGATGAAGACGTGGACGACGTGATCCGGGCGTTCCGAAAGGTCGCGCGGGCTGTCCTGTAAGACGATCCGGGCGTTCCGCAAAGTCGCGCGGCCGTCCTGTACGTTGCCCTTGCACCAGTAACAGCCACGGGAGAACCCGAATGAGCAAAGAAACTGGCCCGGTCCAGACCGACACGCTGCCCCCTCCGGACGAAGCATTCTGGAAGGGGATCCGCCGCGACCAGTTTTACCTGGAACCCGATATCGCCTTTCTCCAGGGCGGCTCGGTCGGTCCGTCGCCCAAGCCGGTGGTGGACCGCGTGACCGAGGCCATCCGGGCCTTCGACAGCGACCCGTTGAAGCACCAGCAGAAGTACTGGCCTATCGTCGAAGAATCACGAGAAAAGCTGGCGAGGTTCGTCGGCACGCGGCCGGAGCGTATCGCGCTGGTCCAGAACACCACCATGGCGCTCAGCGTCTTCGCACAGGGCGTGACCTGGAAGGTGGGCGGCGAAATCCTGATGACGGACCAGGAGTATGGTGCGGTCAACGCCTGTTTCGACTACGTGGCCGAGCGGCACGGCATGACTGTCCGAAGGGTGCATCTCCCCATGGAGATCACCGATCAGCAGCAGATTATTGATGTGTTTGAAAGCGGACTGAACGAAAAAACGGCGGCCATGGTCTTCGGCCACGTGTACTGGTCTACGGGGTTGGTCACTCCTGTGAAGGAACTGACCGAAATCGGACGGGACCGCGGCGTCTGGGTGGTCGTGGACGGCGCGCATGCCGTGAGCATGGTGCCGCTGCACCTGGACGCATGGAATCCCCATTTCTACGCGTCCAGCCTCCACAAGTGGACGCTTTCCCCCAAGGGCACGGGCATGCTCTTCGTATCGGACGACGCCCACGACCGGGTCGAGCCGCTCATCCTGGGATCCAGCGCCCACCCAAACCCCAATGCCAGCCGGTTCGACATGATGGGCACCCGGGACCAAACGCCCTTCATCGGATTGGACACGGCCCTCGACTTCCAGCAGGAGATCGGCTGGGATCATATCCGGACCTACTGCCGCGGCCTGGTCGACTACATGCGGGAACGCCTCGGCCGCATCCGGGGTGTACGCTTCCTGACGCCACGGGACCCCGAGATGTCCGGGTTCATCACCACTTTTACCATCGAGGGTGCAGATCTTCAAAAGATCCGACAGGAAATGTGGGACGACGAGAAGATCGAGACCGTGGCCTTTCACATCAACGACGTGCCCGTGTTCCGGATTTCCACCCACTTCTATAACAGCCGGGAGGAAATCGACCGCATGGTCCGGGCCATCGAGCGGCGACTGTAGGCGGCCAACGCAGCCGGGCCGGTCAGCAGGCCGCGAGGGTGAGGACCGGCCGGGACGGGTCCATCGAGCGGCGACTGTAAAGGAAAGAACTATGAACGAAGAGCACGGATTCATCACGCGGTCCATCCACGCGGGCGAGGCGGAGCACACGTCGGCGACGCCAATCTACCAGTCAACCACGGTGGACGGCGCCTACCTCCGGGGAAGCAATCCCACATTCTCGGCATTCGAGGAAAAGATGTGCGCCTTGGAAGGTGGGGGACGCAGCATCGCCACGGCCTGCGGCATGGCGTCGGTTACCCAGGCCGTGATGACCCTCATCAGCGCGGGCTCCAGGATCGTCAGCCACCAGACGACCTATGTCTGGACCCGGCACTTCATGTCCGAGGAACTCCCCAGGCTCGGGTTCGATGTCGAGATCATCGACATGCGCGATCCGAAACAGCTCGATACGGCCCTCGAGAAACCCACGGACGTCGTCTACTTCGAACCGCTGGCCAATCCCACCCTGGACATCATCGACACGCCCACGGTTATCCGCAAGGCCCACGCGGCCGGCGCGAAGGTCGTAATCGACAACACGTTCCTGTCCCCCCATCTGTTCCGGCCGATGGATCTCGGAGCCGACGTAGTGCTGCACAGTGCCACCAAGTACCTCTGCGGTCACGGCGACGCGCTGGCCGGGATCATAACGACCCGTGACCCCGAACTCGGCGAAGAGGTTAAACGCACGCGGAACACCTACGGAGGCATACTCAGCCCGCTAAACGCCTTCCTCCTGCTCAGGGGGATCAAGACGCTGTCCATCCGCATGGACCGGCACGTCGAGAACGCCGGGGCCGTGGCGGCCTTCCTGGAGTCGCACCCCCGAGTACGACGGACCTGGTATCCCGGACTTCCCTCCACGCCCGGACACGAGGTTGCGCGGGCGCAGTGGACAGGCTACGGAGGGATGGTAAGCTTCGAGATTGCCGAGGGAACCATCGATCGATTCCTCGACCGCGTGCGCCTGTGCCGGCCCTGGGTGAGCCTGGGCGACGTGGGTTCGCTCGTCACCGGAGACCGCGAGGGCCAACGCGTCAGGATGTCCGTGGGACTCGAAGACGCCGAAGATATCATCCGGGACCTCGAGCAGGCGCTGGAGCGTTAAAATCCCGTTATCCGGTCATTCGCACACCGCACCCAGCTCATAGCACAGGAGTTGCATCATGTCGAGAAAGCGTGTTTTTATCGGAGACCTGACACGTAAGGAGTTCAGGGAAGGGATCGAAGGCGGCACTATCCAGGCGGCCATCGTGCCCACGGCCGCGACGGAGCAGCACCTGGAACACCTAGAAATGATCCACGACACGGCCAGCGTCGCCTACATGGCGGAAAACGCGGCGCTGAAGCTCTATCCACACGTCGTGGTCGCGTCGCCCATCGCCATCGGGGTGTCGGAGCACTGGATGGAGCACAGGGGCACATTGACCGTGCGCGCGGAGATCTTCACCGAGTACGTCTACGACGTGTGCGACGCCATCAAGCGGGGCGGCGTGACCAATATCCTCATCCTGAACGGACACGGCGGCAATGTAGTCCCCATGATGAACCGGATCGACGCGTTCCGGGAACGGCTCGGTGTCAACGTGCGTTTCAATTCCTACTGGGACACCTATCCGGCCGACGTCGTCTACCAGTACATGGACGACAACCGGCTGCCGGGCCATGCAGACGAATACGAGACCTCCATGGCCATGGCCCTGTTCCCCCACCGGGTGCACGAAGCCGACATGGAAATGGAGAGTTCCGCCAAATACGGGACGAAGGAGAAGGGCGAGGCCCTGGCGCCCGTGGCGGTGGACGGCGTGGCCGAATTGCTCCGGAAGATGATCGCGGGGGAGGAGATCGACCTGGAGCCCCGTACGTTCCGGCCGGACGGCGCCACGTCGATGCTGCGGGATCATGTGATCGAGGAGAGGACGAATGACAATGGATAAACCACGCATGTCGAGAATGGCAAGCGCTTCGAGTATGGCGAACATGGAGCGTTCGGAGCGAACGGGGGTATTTGAGCGTCTGGCACCCACTGTTCGTTCATTCACTGGCACGCTGATCGCCTGGACCTCGGCGATAGGGTTCGCCGCGATGATAGGTCTGGGGGCACTGAGTGGGTGCGCAAGCGACCGGGGCGACGGCGAGGACCACAGCGGGTCCGAAGAATCGGGTACAGAGCACGGCGGGGCCGAAAACTTGGAGATCGAGTCGAACGACGGGGAAGAATCGGGGCTTTCCTTAGCCCTGGACGAGACCTATGATGTCATCCGTAAAGGCGCCCGGCTCATCCTGCGTTACGACGCCAGAAGCAATTCGTTTGTGGGAACGGTGCAGAATACCACGGAAAGCGTGCTGTCTGGGGTCAGAGTCGAAGTCCACCTTTCGAACGGTACGGAACTTGGTCCCACGATGCCGGTCGATCTCGCACCAGGCGAAACCGCTGAGGTCTCACTGGCCGCGACGGAAGAATCGTTCACCGGATGGACGCCTCACGCCGAGGTAGGGGAAGGCGAGCATGGAAGCAGTGGCGAAGGCGGTGATGAACATGGATCGGGTGGCGACGGCGGCGAGGCCGGTGGTGAGCATGGAAGCAGTGGCGAAAGCGATGGTGAACATAACGGAGGCGGTGAAGACCGTGAAGACGGTGAAGGAGGCGGTGAACACGGTAGCGCCGGAGAAGGCGATGAAAGTGGAGGAGAGCATGGTTCAGGAGGATGACGGAAGTAGATGGAGGTAAAAAACCTTATGCGACCAACACCAGCCAATCCGGGCGTGAAGCAGGTTCCGCTCCTCACCACCGACCAGATCGCCCGCTTCAAGCGCGACGGTTTCCTCGTGCTGCCCGCCGTGCTCGACCCCGAATTATGCCGGCAGGCCAGGGAAGCACTGTGGGATGCGGTGACAACGCACCATCCCGCCATGAAGCGCGACGATCCCTCCACCTGGGCGCATTTCAACGACGAAGTAAGTGGCCAACTTAAAGCGAAGCGGCCCGAGATCGGCGGCGACCCCTATTTCTTCACCGAAGGTCACCGCTTCTATATCCGTAACGGTACCGAGCCCTTCATGCTCGACCTGGCCCCCCGGGCCCTTTGGCAGGTCGCCGAGCAATTGCTGGGAAAGGGCACAGTAGTCTGGCCCGCCGGAGCGGATGAGTCCGGCATGACGACCGGGCCGTGCTTCATGTCCGACGACGTGGTGGGCGGGCTGGCCACCCACGGGGTCGAAGAGACCGGGAAATGGCCCGAGAAGGGATCATTCACTACGGAAGAAGCGCTGCGCCTGCCCAGGACGGGGCCGGTGTGGTCCACCGGACAGGGGACCCGCGGACTGTACTGCACCCTGCCGGGCAGCCCGTCTCCCGGTCCGGATTACCGCGGCGCCCACACGGACGGCGCCTGCTACGGCCGCGTCCGGTTTCAGGTGACCGCCTATCTCGACGACCTGCCGCCCGATTCCGGCGGCTTCACGGTTTGGCCGGGAAGCCACAGCCGGATCTGGCGCGAACAGTGGCAGGCCTTTCTCGAAGGCGCAAAGCATATGGACGAACACCTGGCGGGACGCAAACCCGGCTACAACGATCCCGTCATCCAGCGCATCAAGCGGGATACCCGACCCGTCGATTGCCACGGTCCAGCCGGCACGGCAGTCCTGTGGCACACCAAGATCCTGCACATCGCCGGACAGAATACGTCTTCAGACATCATCCGCCAGGCGACCATCTACGGCTTCCTCAAAACGCCGGAATCCCTGCCGGACTCGCTCATGACGGACGAAACCAACATGGATATCTGGCGGGACTGGTCCGATGAGGTGCGGGCTATCATGTGAGGCTATCGAGTAACAATCTGGATTGGGAATTTCAGGTACGGGCTGACCATTACGTAAGGCATGTTTGGTTTCATGTGTGGAGGACAACACAACAAAATGGCAACGTACGTTTCAATCGATCCCGAGCTACTGAAAAAGGCGCTCCAGGTCGGTGGCGAGAAAACCAGGAAGGAAACCGTCAACAAAGCCTTGCAGGAGTTCATCGCGCGGCGGGAGCGGGAACGACTGCTCGACCTGTTTGGCAAACTCGACTGGGATGAAGCGTATGACTACAAGCGTGAGCGGATGCGACGTTGACTAAGTTCTTGGATACAAGTAACTTGTGGCTGGCATTAAGGCGAAATCAGGCAGCAGAGGGAGAGTATGTAACATGTTTTGTGTAACTGGCAATAGCGTATATCTTGCTCACAAGGA
>JAPPBT010000052.1 GCA_026702745.1 Gemmatimonadota bacterium | reverse complement strand
GCGGGGTGGTCCACGACCGTCCATCCGGGGTTCCGAAGGCGATATGGATATCGATGTCCGACCCCGCCCTGAAATCATGGGTCCAGAACGTGGCGGCGAGGCGCCCGTCTCCGGGGTGGATGGCCAGCCGCTGGTCCCAGTAGGCCAGCGCGTTGTCTGGATGGCGGGCTACGGTGACGAACTCCGGCCAGGTCCGGCCGCCGTCCCGGGAAAAGCGCAGCCGCGCCGCGGGCCGTCCGGGTGACGAGTCCTCGTATTCCTTCCACTGTTCGTAGGGCTGGGCAAGGACGCCGCCGGGCAGCTTGATAACGGCATGCGAACAAGGTGAAGCGGCGAGGTGGGGCGACGTATCCATGCGTCGCGGCGGGCCCCAGGTGCAGCCTACGTCCGCCGACTCGACGTGCATGATGCGCATGGGCAGCAGGCCCTGCGTGTCCGGGTGGATGAAGGGTAGATCCGGGTCGGAACGGTCGACCCACAGGGCCGTGGCCATGAGTCTGCCCGGAACAAGCTCCGTACTGGTCAGCCCCTTTATTTCGCCCGGCGTGCCGTCCCAGGATCCCCTCCCGTAGCCGTCGTAGCGAAGTTCCCAGGTACGGCCCAGGTCCGCAGTCGCCCAGATGCAAGCGTGCCCGTCCACCGAGTCACGATCCGCGCCCCATCGGCCCGAGACGAGCATCGTGCCGTCATGGAGGCGGTTGATGGTGGTGAAGGCGCAACTGCTGCGGTGATCGGGGATCGGACGGCCGTCACCGACCGTGCCTGAATCAAGGACTCGCACGCAAGGCTCCCGAACCGTAACCCCTTCCTGAACAGGATGTTACGCGTTTTTGTTCCAGTGGTGAATCAGGCTGGATGCGTCGTAGGACAACACCTTGCAGGCGACGTCCGCGGCGCGGAACATCTCCCATTGCCGGTCCGGTGTCCCCGCCGTGTAGTAGGCGGTAACCAGCCGTCCGCCTTCCAGGCTGGCCGTGGAGGGATAACCGATGTCGCCGCCGGGCAGGGAGTCGTCGAGCACCAGGCGCCGCTCATCCCAGGTCGTCCCGCCGTCCCGGCTGATAAGGCCCTCCACACCGAAGGGGGGATGCCGGCGCCCGAAGACGAGCAGCAGCCAGCCGTTGGGCAACAGGGTGAGGTCCGACGGGTGTTCCTTCGCGTCCGTGACCCGGCCGACCATGCGCCAGGTGTACCCGCCGTCTTCCGACACGCAGGCATGCAGCGCCTGCTCCGCGCGTTCCTCGGATCGGGCGACGAACAGCCAGCGGCCGTCGGGGAGGATGGCCACGTCCGATTCGTTCAGTCCCAGCGCCACCAGGGTCGGATCGCCCCAGGAACGGCCGTTGTCTTTCGACCGGAGTATGTACGTCGGCGTCGTCGCGGGGCCGACCCGGACCGTGCCCTCCTCGGGCTCGCAACACGGCGCACCGCCGTAGATCAGCATGTGCATGACGCCGCCTGCCGTGAAAATCTTGCCGAAGGGTGAAGCGCCGTTGATCGGGGCATAATCGATGAGTGCGTCGTCCACCCAGGTATGGCCGCCGTCTTCGGAGTATACCACCCGGGTATCGGCCCTGCCTATTTCCGGTTTCCAGGCGCCTTCGTCGTCATAGGAGCCCTGCCAGTGGTAGGCCAGCACGAGCGTGCCGTCCGGCGCCATGCCGAGCGCGGGGTTCCGGTCGTCCCGTTCGCTGTCGGCCACGGTCACAGGCCCGGACCAGGTCAAGCCTCCGTCCGGGGAGCGCCCCACGTCCAGCCGCCCGCCCAGGCCCATGTGTGCGGCGCCGCCGCGGTAGGCCATGAGCAGATTACTGCCGCCCAGACGGGTTATGACCGGGAAATAACCTTGTCCCGTCACCGCGTCGACGACCTGGGTACCGGGGAGCAGGCGCACATCGAGTTTTTCGGACATGGGTGGTCCTTTTACCCTCGTTCAGGCGTGGGAATCGGTTGTGTGGATATGGGACCGACGGTAACGCCGGCCGCCAACGATGTCAAGGAGATCGCAACGGAAACGGCAACGCCCCGCTTTCGGCACCCCGCCTTCAGTGGCCGGCATGGTTCAATGCATGAGATTCAGCACACGACAGCCGCTCCAATACGCACCGGATTTAATACTTGACATAAAAGTCAGGTTTGCTATATTCACATTGCTATCTGACCTTTGTAAGGAGACTCGATCATGAAAGTGACCGCCCAGGAAGAATACGGACTGCGGTGTATCCTGCAGCTGGCGCGATACCATTCCCGCGACCCGGTCACGGGTCGGCAGATTGCCGAGTCGGAGGGCATTTCCCTGGACTACGTATCCAAGCTGCTGATGATCCTCAGACGGGCGGAACTCGTCCGAAGCGTGCGGGGGATCCGGGGCGGCTACGCGCTGGCCAGGGAACCGCAGCGCATAACGCTGGGCGAGGTCATGCGCGCCCTGAGTTCGGAAGACGGGGTCATACTTACGAGCCCGGACGCGCACATGTGCGATCATTTCTCCGGCCACCTGGAGGCCTGCACGCACCTGAACGCGTGCGCCATCCGTCCGGTCTGGACGGTCCTGGCCCGGTACCTGTCCGGCGTGCTCGACCACATCACCCTCATGGACCTGCTGCAGACGGAACACCAGGTCCTCGAGGTGGTGGAGCAGGTCTCCCAGGATACCATGCGGGAGCCGGCGATGGGCGGTACGATCCAGATAAGCCGTTAGCACGGCGGGCTCGGCACGGCCGTCAGCGCAGCAGGTTCTGCATGGCGGGCTCGGCACGGCAGGTTTTACATCGATTCAAGGAGATGCAATGGAAGCCATCGAAACTTTAGCCCAGCAGGAATACAAAGAAGGCTGGGTGACCGACATCGAGATGGAAACGGCGCCGCCGGGGCTCAACGAGGATATCATCCGGTTCATATCCGCCAAGAAGAAAGAGCCCGAGTTTCTGCTGGAATGGCGCCTGAAGGCCTACCGGCACTGGCTCACGATGAAGGAGCCCAACTGGCAGTACATGGCCTATCCGCCGGTAGACTACCAGGATATCGTCTACTACGCCGCGCCGAAGAACACGCCGCAGTACAACAGCCTCGACGAAGTGGATCCCGAACTGCTGGCGACCTACGACAAGCTCGGCATTCCGCTGGAAGAGCAGAAGGTGCTCGCGGGCGTGGCCGTGGACGCGGTCTTCGACAGCGTGTCGGTCCACACGACCTTCAAGGACAAGCTGGCCGAACTGGGCATCATCTTCTGTTCCTTTTCCGAGGCGGCGCAGGAACACCCCGACCTGGTGGAGAAGTACCTGGGCACCGTGGTGCCGTACCGCGACAACTATTTCGCGACGATGAACTCGGCCGTATTCAGCGACGGTTCCTTCTGCTACATCCCGCCCGGCGTCCGGTGTCCCATGGAACTCTCCACCTACTTCCGCATCAACACGGCCGGAACCGGCCAGTTCGAGCGCACCCTGATCATCGCAGACGAGGGTTCCTACGTGAGTTACCTGGAAGGCTGCACCGCGCCTATGCGGGACGAGAACCAGCTGCATGCGGCGGTCGTGGAACTGGTGGCCCTGAAAGACGCGCAGATAAAGTATTCCACGGTGCAGAACTGGTACCCTGGCGACGAACAGGGCAAGGGCGGCGTCTACAACTTCGTGACCAAGCGCGGGGCCTGCAAGGGGGATAACAGCAAGATCTCCTGGACCCAGGTGGAAACGGGATCGGCCATCACGTGGAAGTATCCCAGCGTGATCCTGCAGGGTGACCATTCCATCGGAGAGTTCTATTCCGTGGCGTTGACCCGCAACAAGCAGGTGGCCGACACGGGGACCAAGATGATCCACGTGGGGAAAAACTCGCGCAGCACCGTGGTTTCCAAGGGGATATCCGCGGGCAACGGCCAGAATGTCTACCGGGGAAGGATCCAGGTCCTGAAGAAGGCGGACGGGGCGCGGAACTACACCCAGTGCGACTCGATGCTGATCGGCGACCGCTGCGGCGCCCATACCTTTCCCTATATCGACGTGGGAAACAACTCGGCGAGCGTGGAACACGAAGCGTCGACCGCCCGGATCAGCGAGGACCAGCTCTTCTATTGCAAGACCCGAGGCATTTCCACCGAAGACGCCATTTCCATGATCATCAACGGGTTCTGCAAGGAGGTCTTCCAGGAACTGCCGATGGAATTCGCCGTGGAGGCGAAGAAGCTGCTGGGGATCAGCCTGGAAGGCAGTGTGGGTTGACGAGAACGGGCGACCAGGACCAGGGCGGTTGAGCCCAAGGTGACCAAGCCTGAAACCACGAAATACAACAGGAGAAAGCAAGCGAGATGGCA
The DNA here is from genome assembly GCA_026702745.1 of Gemmatimonadota bacterium. NCBI lineage: Bacteria > Pseudomonadati > Gemmatimonadota > Gemmatimonadota bacterium. The sequence goes on along the minus strand of JAPPBT010000052.1, from coordinate 5,589 downwards.
TTACTCGAAATCAGGAATCTGCGTGGCGGGATCAAGGACCAGGACATCATCAACGGGATCGACCTGACCGTAGACCGGGGCGAGGTCCATGCGATCATGGGGCCCAACGGCTCAGGAAAGAGCACGCTGGGCAAGATCCTGGCCGGCCACGAGGAATACGAAGAAACCGGAGGCACGGTACGGTTCCAGGACAAGGATCTCTTCGAGCTCACCCCCGAGGAACGGGCCAACGAGGGCATGTTCCTGGCCTTTCAGTACCCGGTGGAGATCCCCGGCGTCAGCAACGCCTACTTCCTCCGGGCGGCGATGAACGAACGCCTGAAGTACCGTGGCGAACCGGAAATTAGCGCCGGCGCGTTCCGGCGGCTGCTGGACAATAAGATGAAACAGGTCGACATGGACCCCGAACTGGCCCGGCGCCCTGTGAACGAGGACTTTTCCGGCGGCGAGAAGAAACGCAATGAGATCTTCCACATGGCCGTGCTCGAACCGACCCTTTCCATTCTGGACGAGACGGATTCCGGGCTGGACATCGATGCCATGCGCATCGTGGCCCACGGGATCAACCAGCAGCGCACCGCGGACAACGCCATGATCGTCATCACCCACTACCAGCGACTGCTGGACTACGTCGTGCCGGACTACGTCCATGTCATGTACCAGGGCCGGATCGTGAAGTCGGGCAGGAAAGAGCTGGCCTTCGAACTGGAAGAAAAGGGCTACGAGTGGATACGGGAAGAAGTGGAAGCTGCCGGCTGAGTCCTCAAAGGGAGAACGGGAACACGAAATGACAGAAGCATTGAAACAGACTGCGGACACGCGATACACCTCGTTTTATGATGCTTACGACCGTATCCGGACCATGGATGCGCCGCTCTGGCTGCACCGGATCCGTTCGGATGCCATGAAGCGCTTCCGGGAACTCGGCATGCCGGTCGCCCGCGAGCTTTCCTTTCCGCTCAAGGAAGACTGGATTTACACCGATCTCCGGCAGATCGCGGACACCTCCTACCAGACCGGCCCAGGCGGGCCGGGCGTACCAGGCAGCCCAGGCAGCCCAGGCGCATCAGGCGGGCCTGGCGGGCAAGTGGAAGCGATGTTGGACGAGGATGCGCTCGCGCCTTACGAATTCGGCCAGAACGGCTGGCACCGGATCGTTTTCGTAAACGGCGTGCACGCGCCCGCGTTGTCGCACGGGCCGGAATTGCCCCGGGGCGTCGTGGTAAGCAGCCTTGCTGACGCCCTCGCGGATCATCCGGAGCTCGTCCATTCGCACCTCGCGCGCTATGCCGATTACGAAGTTGCCGGGCTTACGGCATTGAACACGGCCCTCTTCGAAAACGGCCTGTTCATCCACGTACCGCGCGGCGGATCCCTGGAAACCCCGGTGCACGTGCACTACGTAACGACCGGACTTGGCGCCCCCCTGGCCACGCAGCCGCGCACGCTCATCACGGCGGACGACGGGGCCAGCCTCAAGGTGGTCGAGAGTTATTCCGGCTTGACGGACGAGGCATACCTTACCAACGCCGTTACGGAAATCACCGTGGGGCGGGACGGTAACGTGGAACACTACCGGATCAACCGGGAAGGCGCGGGGGCCGCCCATCTGTCCACCAACCAGCTCCACCTGGAGGGGAACGGCCGGATCTCCACCTTCAACATGAGCATGGGCGGCGCGTTGACCCGGAACGATACGAACGCCCGGCTCTCAGGCGAGCACGCGGTGGTGCGCATGAACGGGCTGTTCCTGGTCGCGGGCGACCAGCACGTGGACAACCACACCGCCATCGATCACGCCGTGCCGAACTGCGACAGTTACGAGGTGTACAAGGGCATCCTCGAGGGGCGGTCCCGCGGCGTGTTCAACGGCAAGGTGTTTGTCCACCAGGACGCCCAGGAAACGGACGCCAAGCAGCTGAACAAGAACCTGATGCTCTCGTCTGACGCGATGATACACACCAAGCCTCAGCTCGAGATCTACGCGGACCAGGTGAAATGCACCCACGGCGCCACCGTGGGCCAGCTTGACGAAGACCAGATCTTCTACTTGCGGACCCGCGGCCTGTCCCATGACAGCGCATGTCACCTCTTGACCTACGGGTTCGCGGCCGACCTGATCCGGCGTCTCGGGATCGACGCCGTCCGTACCTCGCTGGATACGCTCTTCGAATCCACCATCCGGGATCTGTCGACGGCCCGGGGCCGTACGGATAGATAAGCGGATACACTACACGCGCACAGGGGATTTAAGAATGGATACGGATGCCGTTAAAGAACGGATTGTGGACGTATTGAAGACGTGCTACGACCCCGAAATCCCGGTCAACATCTACGAAATGGGACTCATCTACGAAATCGACGTTCAGCAGGACGGCATGACCAACATCAAGATGACGCTCACTTCGCCGAACTGTCCGGCGGCCCAGTCGCTGCCCGCCGAGGTGGAAACCAAGGTAAAGGACCTGGACGAAGTGTCGGACGCCCTGATCGAGATCGTCTGGGAGCCGCCCTGGCATATCGACATGATGACCGAAGACGCCAAGCTCGAGCTCGGCATAGACTACTGATCGCATACGGCCGGCACAGACGGCTATCACAAGCAGTTATCGCCGCAGTCGGGGAATCATGGAAGAAGCACTGGTAGAAACGCCACGCGAGCTGGATGACGCGGTCCGCCTGTCAGACGAACACGCCCTGCGTTACCGCGGGGATTTCCCCATCCTGGACCGGAAGGTGCACGGCAAGCCGCTGGTCTACCTGGACAACAGCGCCACGTCGCAGAAACCCCGGGCCGTGCTCGACGCCCTGGACGACTACTACACGCGGCTGAACGCCAACGTGCACCGCGGACTCCACACGCTCAGCGAGGAAGCGACCAACGCCTACGAGGCCGCCCGCGAGAAGGTCGCCCGATTCATCAACGTACCGGCCCGCAGCCTGGTCTTCGTGCGGAATACGACCGAGGGCATCAACCTCGTGGCGAGCGCATGGGGCCGGAAGAACGTCGGGGCGGGCGACGAAATCCTGCTGTCGGTCATGGAGCACCACAGCAACATCGTGCCCTGGCAGATGTTGGCGCGGGAAACCGGCGCCGTGCTCCGGTATTTCGACATCCGCGAAGACGGGTCGCTCGACATGGACCAGGCGGACGATCTGATCACGGAGCGGACGCGCATCGTGTCCATCGCGCACATGTCGAACGTGCTGGGCACCGTCAATCCCATCGAAGCCGTCGTGGAAAGAGCTCACGACGCCGGTGCGCTGGTCTTCGTGGACGCTGCGCAGAGCGTGCCGCACATGCCGGTGGACGCGGCGCGTCTGGGCTGCGATTTCTTTGCGTTTTCCGGCCACAAGATGTGCGGTCCGACCGGCATCGGCGGACTATACGGCCGGCAGGAATTGCTCGAGGCGATGGAGCCCTACATGGGCGGGGGTTCGATGATCGACGAAGTCCGGCTCGATGGGTTCACCAGCGCGGACATCCCGGAGAAATTCGAGGCGGGAACCCCCAACATCGCCCACGCTATCGTCTTCAGCGATGTGGTGGACTACCTCTCCGCCGTCGGGATGGATCAAATACACACCCACGAAAGAGCGCTGACGGACTACACGATCGAGCGGCTCGAGGAAATCGACGGCCTGACGGTCTACGGTCACGCGCCGGGCCGGGGAGGGGCGATCTCCTTCAACCTGGACAACATGCACCCCAGCGACCTGTCGACGGTGCTGGACCGCCATGGCATCGCCATTCGCGCCGGGCACCACTGCGCGCAACCCCTCATGCGCCGGCTCGGGACGTCCTACGGCGCTACCGCGCGGGCAAGCCTCTATTTCTACAACACCTCAGATGAAATCGATACCATGATCGCAGCCATCCACCGGGCACGGACCCTCTTCGGCGCGTAGTCTTTCCGCCCCACGGACTGATGTCGGATCGGTCAACGCGGTACCATGACGCCCTTCACGGACGACGCAGGCATGTCGCCCATCATGCGCGCCGGACGCATGCCCAGGGCCGTCTCCCTGGGACTGAGCGCGTCGCATGGCGTACCGAACTTCGGCAGGGCGAAGGGCAGATGGGAGTTTCCGCGGGCGAGGATGTGGAGGTGATTCGCGGTCGGCCCCTCGAAATCGGCGCCATGGTTCCACGGCACCCAGGACCTCGCGTTGCAGTAATGGCCCACGAAAGCCCGGCGGAACCGCGTCCCGGTCCGGTTCTCGTGCGACCGGTGCAGAAGGTGGCCGTGAAAGAACAGGGCATCCCCCGGCTCCATCCGCGCGGCCACCTCGCGACCGGCATACTTCCCGGCGACAGGGGCCAGTCCGTTCAGGGATTCATCCGTCGCGCTGGCACCCTCGATGATCCGAAGGTCCCCAATGGCGCCGTCGGTGTGGTTCTGGCCCAGCTTGTCTTCGTCCGGATAAATCGGTTCAGAATGCGATCCCGGTATGACCATCATGCAGCCGTTTTCTTCATCCGCGGGATCCACGGCCAGCCAGGAACCGATCAGCGTGTCGGGATAGGTGGGTATGTAGTAAGAGTCCTGGTGAAAACCCTGGCCTTCGCGGCCGGGTGGCTTCAGGAACAACATGGTCTGAAGTGCCAGCACGTCCGGACCGATCAGGGCTTCGAGTACGTCCAGGATACGGGGTTGCAGCAGATACCGCTCATGCAGCGCGTGCTTCCGGTGAAGCATATGAATGCGCAGCCAGTGCTGTCCCATCTGTTCGGACGTCAATCCGGGAGGCGGTGGATCGACCCCTTCGATGGTAATCCTTCCCTGCATCAGTACTTCGGTATGGCGGCGTATATCTTCCACTTCCGCACCTGACACCAGTCCGCGGACGACGAGGAAGCCTTCGCGGTGATAGTCGATATAGTCCTGGACGCCGATCCGGTAGCGGTCCGTCGACATAGTGCGCTCCTCTGGGTTGAACGATGGTGGATGTAGCGATTCCGGCCAGGCGCCGTACCGGTCGCGGCCGGTTGCCGTACCGGTTTCGACCACGCGCCGTAAAGTCGAATAAAACCCTTGAGATGTTAAAAAGGGTTGAAATTTCTTGCCCGTAAGTTAATTTACGTTATTCGTGCGAAATTCTGCACTGAAATGTTTATTGTTGTTGATTTGTATGGGCTTGGACTATATATGAGTTATTCGATCCAATCCCCGGGTTCTTCAGATTTATGAATCCAAATCACATTGGTGCCGAAGAGGTTGAGTTCTTTCAGGAGAATGGCTTTCTCCGGATTCCGGGGTTTTTCTCGAAGCGGGAAATCGCGGAACTGGCCGACGCGCTGGACAAGACGGTCGAGGAGAAGAGAGCACGCATACTGGGTGGTGGAGGCGAGACGGACGACGATTACAACCGCGTATTCAACCAGATGGTCAACCTGTGGGTCGATTACGAGGTCATCCGGAAATACTCGTTTGACGCGCGGTTGGCGGAGATCGCCCGGAAGATATCGAAGTGCAAGCGCCTGGTCATCTACCATGACCATGGACTGATCAAGCCCGGCGGTGAACAGAGCAAGGCAACCAACTGGCACCAGGACGCACCGTACTGGCCTATGGAACAAGTCGGTGC